>JAGADB010000092.1 GCA_017613815.1 Clostridia bacterium
ATTTGCAATCTCCTTTGCCGGCTCAAGCTGTTCGGCAAGTTCGGGCGGCATGCCCTTTCGAGTCGCCTTGTAATAGGCGCACTTTTCGTGTCGGAAGGTCGGCTCCTTAAGGTCGAACGCTATCGCGGCGTAGTCGGGCTTCAATTCCGAAATCTGCTTATACAGCATGTTTATAAAGCCGAAAATCGCGTTTGTGTTGCGGCCGTCTTTCGTGGTGAGCGGGCGCACGCCGTAAAAAGCGCGGTTTAAGATGCTGTTTCCGTCGACGGCGAGAAGTTTTTTCATATTTACGTTCCTTTCGTGGAAAAATACTCTATTTATCGTTGGTTTCGTCTCCGCTGCCTTCAAGTGGAATTTTTTCGCCGAGAAAGCGCGGATACGGCTTGAATATGCACTTAAAGAAATCCTTGTTTCTTGCGAAAACCTCGCGGACCTCTCTCAGCCTTTGCCCCGCGTAAGCCCTTGCGTCGGAGACCGCGCCGGAAGAGTCGAGTCCGAGGGATTTTGCTATGTATACCGCTCTGTAAAGATGGTATTTCTGCGACACGATTATTATTTTCTGCGCGCCGAAAATCTCTTTTGCCCTGTAAATGCTGTCGTACGAGGAAAAACCGGCGTGGTCCATGAAAATGTCGGAACTTTTCACGCCTTTTCCGACGGCGTAGCTTTTCATAACGTTGACCTCGTCGTAATCGACGGTCCCGTGGTCGCCGCTCATTATTATTTTCGGCGCTTTTCCGCTTTCATAAAGGAAAATCGCGCAGTCGAGGCGGTCTTTCAACATGGGGCTGGGACTTTCGTTTCTAACGCCCGCGCCGAGAACCAGAATGCAGTCGGCGTTTTCAATATGCGCAAAATCCGCCTTTTCGAAAACGCGGTCTTTCGCCGAAAAAACCACGAAAGCGTTGAAAGCAAAGACGGCTGCCGCAAAAAACGCGGATACAAGCGTGAAAATTATTATTATTTTGAGACTTTTTTTCATTTTGAAATCCTTTTTCGGCGCTTTTTGAAAAATTACCCCGCATAAAGCGGGGTAAAACTTATTTTATGACTTTCACCAAAGCGCTTAAATACTGTGCGTCCTCAACCAGAAGCAGCAAAAACGGAGAGACTAATAGAATGCTGTCGAATCTGTCGAGCACCCCTCCGTGTCCCGGGAATAATTTGCCGTAGTCCTTTATTCCGTACTTTCTCTTTATGACCGACGCAAGCAGGTCTCCCGTCTGCGACAGGAACGACACCACGACGGCGACGGAAGCGATTCCTATATAGTTGGGAACGATGGGGAGTATCTTCGAGAGCACGAAGCCGTATATCAGATACGCTATAACGCAGAAAACCACTCCGCCTATCGCGCCTTCAACCGTCTTTTTGGGGCTTATGTTGGGGCATAGCTTGTGCTTGCCGAACAGATAGCCCGTAAAGTACGCAAAGGTGTCGGTTATCCACGCGCCCGCGAACACGAGAAGATAGACGTACTGCCCGATAGGCTCTCCGGTGTTCGAGCCGGGGTCGGTAGTTACGTATCTCAGCTTTACAAGGCAGGTAAAGCATATCGTTATGTAGGTCGTGAACATAAACGCCGCGCTTGCTGATGCGGGGTCTGTTTTGTCATGCGCAAACACGAGCACGAAAAGCATTACGAAAAGATAGCACACCACGAACGCCGAAAGCACGCCGTATCTGTAACGCGAGGCGACAAGCGTGCAAAGCGCCGAGAAAACGAGGGACGGAATCGTGATGTAAGGCACGTTTTTCACGTCTATGCACTCCATCATCTCGTATGTGCCCGCAACGGCAAGTAAAGTGATTATCAAGGGATAAACTATCGTTCCCGAAAGGAAAACGAAAATTAAAAGCAGCAGCGCGAGGACCGCGCCGGTAATAACCCTTTGCTTCACTTGAATTCACCTTCTTGCGTTTGAAAATGATGATGCCGATAATGCGGCGTTATTCGGTAACGCCCGACGTTATGCCGCCCTTGTTCTCTTTTTTGTCGTCGTAGCCGCCGTAACGGCGGTTTGTCTTTGAAAATTTTGCGAATATGTCAAAAAGCTCTTCTTTGGAAAAGTCCGGCCACAGCGTGTCGGTAAAATAGAGCTCGGCGTACGACGCCTGCCACAAAAGGAAGTTGGAAAGACGGTGCTCTCCGCCCGTGCGGATGATGATGTCGGGGTCTCCCGTCGGGGAAGTGTAAAGCTCCGCCGAAATATCCTCCTCCGTCGCGTGCTTTACGCCTTTTTCGCAAAGCAGGTCGAAGGCGCGGCAGATTTCCGCCCTGCCGCCGTAGTTTAAGCACACGTTGAGGTTGTAGACGTTGTCCTTGGTGCTGTCCTCGACGTATTTTATCTTTTCGCGTATATTGTCGGGAAAAGGCGAAAGGTCGCCCAAGAAGCGCACGCGCGTGTCTTTTGAATACTTTTCCATGACTATGTCGAGATAGGTGTCCAGAAGACCTATTATTCCGTCGATTTCGTCGTCGCTGCGCTTCCAGTTTTCGGTGGAGAAGGCGTAGACGGTAACAGACGTAACGCCTGTGTTTCTGCAGGCGTTAAGGATGTTTTCAAGCGTCTCCGCGCCCGCCCTGTGTCCCGCTTTTCTCGGAAGCGAGCGCTTTTGCGCCCATCGGCCGTTTCCGTCTAAGATAAAGGCGATGTGCTTTGGAGCGGTGCCTTCAAACGACGGCGAAGACTTTTCTTTTTTCTTGAAAATATTGAATAAATTCGGCATCAGATGGACATTATCTCTTTCTTTTTATTTTCTGCCGCCGTGTCGATGTTCTTTATATACTTGTCTGTCAGGTCCTGAATGAGTTTTTCCGACGCTTTGAGCTCGTCTTCGGTCATTTCGCTGTTCTTTTTCATATCTTTTGCCTTTTCGTTTGCGTCTCTGCGGACGTTTCTGACGGCAACCTTGAATTCTTCGGCGAGCCTTTCAACCTTTTTGGCGAGTTCCTTTCTTCTCTCCTCGGTCGGCTGCGGGAACGCAAGGCGTATGAGTTTGCCGTCGTTCTGCGGATTAATTCCGAGGTCGGACGTCTGGATAGCCTTTTCGATGCTCTTTAATACGGAAGAATCCCACGGAGAAATAACGAGGGTTCTGGGGTCGGGGATTTTGATTTCCGCGAGCTGATTTATGGGCATTTTGCTGCCGAAATATTCCACCTGGATTCTGTCAAGCGCCCCGGCGCTTGCTTTGCCGGCGCTTATCGTCTTGAATTCCGATTCGAGTCCCGCAAGGGTTTTCGCCATTTTTTCTTCGTATTCTTTTGTTTCGATTTTCATTTTTCATTCCTCCGGACAAATTAGATTAAATTTTTATTTATAAAGTCAGTTTTTGACTACCGTACCCATTTTTTCGCCGTTGATTACGCGGTAAATGCTGTCTTCCTCGTTAAGAGCAAAGATTATGACGGGAACGCCGTTTACCTTTCCCATAGCCGACGCCGTAAGGTCGATTACGGCAAGGTCGTTCTTTAAGATGTCGGAATACGTAACCTCGTCAAGCTTTTTGGCGTTCGGGTCTTTTCTCGGGTCGGCGGTGTAAACGCCGTCGACGTTTTTGGCAAAGAGCGCTGCGTCCGCCTCTATTTCCAAAGCGCGCAAAACCGACGCCGTGTCTGTCGAAAAGTAAGGATTGCCCGTTCCGCCGGCAATGATTACCGCCTTTCCCCCGTCGAGCGCTTCGCGCTCCTTTAAGGAGTTAAAGGGGTCCGCCACCTGAGGCATCGCAAGCGACGTCATAACGACGGTCTTTACGCCGACGTCCTCTAGCACCGACTGAAAAGCGAGGGAATTCATGAGGGTCGCAAGCATTCCCATCTTGTCGGCGGAGGTGCGTTCTATTTTTTTGCCCGCGCCTCTGAAAATGTTGCCGCCGCCGATGACGATTCCGAAAGAGGTGCCGCCGTCCATGCATTTTTTAATCTGTAAGGCGAGCTTTTGCGCCACCTCGTAGTCTATGATGTCTTCCGATGAGTTTTTAAGGGCCTCTCCCGACAGTTTGAGAAGCACTCTTTTGTACTTAGGCATATTTATTACTCCTTAGTCTTGAAGAATTTCCTTTTTTCCAGAATATTATAACAATTTACGCGTTAAAAAGCAACAGAATTTTGTTAAAACGGGGAGAATTTTGTTTATCTTGCGTTGTATTCGTTTATGAAGCTTTCGAGCTGTTTTAACGTCGGGAACGAGCCGAACGCGCCCTCTTTGGTTACGGTGTATGCGCCGACGCAGTTTGCAAACCGCGCGGCGTCTGTTATGTCGCCGCCGTTTTGCAAGTACCTTACGGTAAGCGCCGCGGTAAACGCGTCGCCCGCGCCCGTCGTGTCGACGGGATTTACGTCAAGCGACTGTATGAGCTCCTGGTGTATGCCGTCGTATATGTAGCAGCCGCGCGCACCGAGCTTGAGCACGACGTACTTTGTTTTTACCGTGGAATAAAGCTTCATCGCCGCGCGAAGACACGAGTCGACGCTGTCGGGGAAGATTCCCGTGTAGAACGCCGTTTCCGTCTCGTTTGGGGAGATTATCTCGCAGGGGGACATCTCGGACAGTATGAGGTCGGACCTCTGAGGCGCGGTGTCGAAAAACACCGGAATTTTCTGGCGCTTCGCCTGCATTATCGCAAATTTAACCGTGTCCGGCGGAATTTCGCACTGAATAAGCAGCGCGTCGGGATATGAGGTGAACGCTTCCTCGATGTTCACAAGGGTTAAGTTTTTGTTTGCGCCGGGAAATACGGTAATCCTGTTTTGTCCGTCTTCCTCGCGGTAAATCTGGGCAAGGCCTGTTTTTTCGACGGAGTCGAAAAAAACGAAGCGGCAATCGATGTTCTCTTTCTTGTATTTTTCGGAAAGCTCGGTGCCGTAGAGGTCCTTGCCGAGCTTGGTGCAGAAGATGATTTCCGCTCCGAGCCTGGATGCGGCAACCGCGGCGTTGGCGCCCTTGCCCCCGGGAGAAATGAAGTAAGCGCCGTTGGATATAATCGTCTCGCCGGCGTGGGGAATCGCTTCCGCACAGCACACGAAATCGATATTTGAACTGCCTATTATGAGAAATCTCGGCTTTTTCATGGCTTCACCCCGCAGATTTGCAAATTTAATATATATTCTATAATAAATTATATTATCTTTAAGCGCTTCTGTCAACAATAAACTTGAAACGCGCGTTCTTACACTTGATTTTCGGCGGTTTCTGTGATAAAATATACCAAGAAAACCAAAACCCGAAAGGAAAATGTTTTATGAAAAAGATAATTGCGGCGTCTCTTGCTCTTCTTTTGATTTTCGCTCTCGCGTCGTGCACGACGCTCACCGAGAATAATATAACCAGCCCCGCCGACGGAGCGGAGGAAAAGGCGGCGATAAAAGCCGAAAACGTCGCCGGAGAATACGTTCTTACGCAGATGAGCGGGCTCGGAAACGAGGGCTATACCGCAAAGGCGGAGGACTACGAAGAAAATAAACTCACCTTCACCAAAGACGGAAAGTTTTCTTTGAGCGTCAAGTATAAGGAATCGTCGGATAAAAAGGACGGCTCGTACGAAGTGGGCGCCGACGGAAGCATAAAGCTTGAAGAAGGCGCGTTTATCGCGGCAAACGGCGAAAATATCAAATTCGACGGCGAAAAAATAAATGTAAACGGCAAGCTCGGCACGCAGGTGTCGGTGTCTCTGGTTTACGAAAAGGCAGATAAGGCAAAAGCCGAAGAAAAAGAGGAAAAAACCGAAAAATAAAAGCAGAGAATGAAATTCCCTGCTTAATTCAGGTTACTGCTTTGCGCGGAAGGTCGCGCAGGCGGTGTCGGTGCAGCTTGAGGCGTATCCGGGCCCGACGGCGATGGATGACGCGGTGCAGCACCCCGTATCGTCGTGGTACACGCAGTTTTTGACGCTGCAGGTTACGCCCTTGATATAGTGCGAATTCAGATTTTTTTCAATGCTCTCGTCAAAAAGTCCGTCCATATAAAAAACTCCTTTCCCATAGGGTTTATACGGATATTTTTGCCGAAAAAATCTTAATTATACGGAAAAACCGTAATTTTCAGTACAAAACGGAGGAAAAATGCTTTACGTAATCGCGGATACCCACCTTTCTTTTTCGGTTGAAAAACCGATGGACGTTTTCGGCGCAAAATGGGAAAATCACGCCGAAAAACTGAAAGAAAACTGGATAAAAACCGTAAAAGACGAAGACACCGTCGTTGTCCCGGGCGACGTTTCGTGGGGCATAAACCTCGAAGAAGCAAAAGAGGACCTGCTTTTTATAGATAAACTGCCGGGAAAAAAGATTATCGGCAAGGGCAACCACGACTATTGGTGGTCCACCGTCAGAAAAATAGAGGCGTTTTTTGAGGAAAACGGCATTAAAACGATATCCTTGCTGTATAATAACGCCCTTTTCGCCGAAAATACGGTAATCTGCGGCACACGTGGCTGGATGAACGACTTCGGCATAAAGGAAGAGGACGAGAGAATCATAAAGCGCGAAGCGGCGAGAATGGAGCTGTCGCTCAAAGAGGGCGAAAAGCTGAAAAAACTTCATCCCGACGCGGTTCTTAAGGTGTTTATGCACTACCCCGCCGTGTTCGGAAAATTCATAAACTACGAGATGATAGACGTGCTTTACAGATACGGCGTTGCCGACGTTTATTACGGACATCTGCATAACGTAACGGAAGAACAGACAGATAAGGAGTACCTCGGAATAAGGTTTCATCTCATAGCGGGCGACTACCTTAAATTTCAGCCTATGAGGGTGGAAAGCCGCCGGTTATGATCGCCTTCGGCGAACGCCGAATTCATCATTTTTCGCGGAGCGAAAATCATAATTTGTGCGCTATGCGCACAATCATAACTGTAAACTCAATCAGCGCCGACTGAAAAAGGATTTTCGGTTCTTTTTCGGCCGGAGCTTTCTTTTTTTGACAAAAAAAGCGTAAAAAAGGGGGCATAATATAATATTATATATATTTTTTATTGACAAAATATTGTCTTTATGCTATGATTTAGTTTATAAGAATGGGTAAATTTGTGTTTTTGCAAAGTGAGCCCGTCGAAAAGAGGCAAGAAAACGTGAAAATTTTGGTGTTCTGTCAGTACTATTATCCCGAGCCGTTCCGGCTTCCCGACATATGCGAAAAGTTGGCAAAAGACGGCAACGACGTTACCGTCGTTACGGGAATTCCGAACTATCCTCTGGGAAAAGTGTACGACGGATACGGAAAGAACAAAAAACGTGATGAGACGATAAACGGCGTGAAGGTTCACCGCTGTTATACCGTCGCGCGCAGAACCGGCCCTCTTTTCCGCATAATAAACTATTTCAGCTATTCTTTTTTTGCTTCAGGATATGCGCGTAAAATGAAAGAGGATTACGACGCGGTGTTCGTAAACCAGCTTTCCCCCGTAATGATGGCGCGCCCGGCGCTCAAATACGCAAAAAAGCATAACAAAAAGGTGCTTCTGTACTGCCTCGACCTGTGGCCGGAAAACATAATCGTCGGCGGAATAAAGAGAAACTCCGCGGTTTTCAAACTGTTTTTCAACATTTCAAAGGACATTTATCTTAAATCCGATAAAATTCTCATAAGCTCCTCGATGTTTGAGGACTATATGACCGAAAAATTCGGAATAGAAAAAGAAAAAATAGAATATCTTCCGCAGTACGCCGAAACGCTGTTTTCGCCCGAAAGCTGCGAAAAAACCGACAAGTCGGGCGAATTTTTCGACATAATGTTCGCGGGCAACGTGGGAATTGCGCAGGACCTCGAAACCATGATAGCCGCGGCGGAGGAATTGAAGGAGCATAAAAACATAAGATTTCACGTCGTAGGCGACGGAAGCGACCTTGAACGGCTTGAAAAGCTGGCAAAGGAGAAAAATCTGACGTCCGTAATCTTCCACGGCAGGCACGCCGTTGACGAGATGCCGGAATTTTACGGCAAGGCGGACGTGATGCTGATTACCATGAACGACGACCCGATAATGTCGTATACGCTTCCCGGCAAGGTGCAGACGTATCTTGCGGCGGGAAAAGCTATTGTGGGCGCCGTCGACGGCGAAACTCAGAAGGTCATAAACGAAGCGCGTTGCGGAAAGTGCGTTTCGTCGGGCGACTATAAGAAGCTTGCCGAAGAAATACTTTCTCTTTCGCGCTCGCCCGAAAAGATAAAAGAGATGTCGGCGCTTGCGTCGGAATATTACGGCAGACACTTTTCAAAGGACAGGTTCTTTGAAAAGCTGGAGGCAAATCTCAGAAAATGCGCTGAAAAATAACGTTTAACGGAGCATATATATGGAAAAATCTTCAAAATCCGAACTTTGCATAGTAACGTCGAGAAACATATTCGACGCGCCGTGTCTTGCGAAATACCGTTCGCTTATAGACGGGCCGTTCGATATCATATATTGGGATAAATGCGGCATAACCGAGGACTGCGGCGCCGAAAATTACTACAGACACGTGGGTATTGTGCCGACGACCGCGTCGAAAAAGCAGAAAATCTTGAAATATTTCGGCTTTTATAAGTACGTAAACAAAATATTAAAGCAAAACGACTACAAAAAACTCATAATTTTTCCGACGCAGGTTTCGTGGCTCATTCTCGGAAAGTTAAAGGGAAAATACAGGAAAAAATACCTGCTCGACATAAGGGACTACGCCGGCGAAAACAAGCCCTTCATAAGAAGGCTCACCGCAAAGGCGGTCAGAAACGCAAAACTCTGCTCGGTAACGTCCGACGCGTATAAGACGTTTCTGCCCGACGGCATAGACTATCTCGTGTCCCACAACGTGCAGGAAATAGACAAAGGGCTCGTGGAGCTTTACAGAAACAGACAGAAGAAAAACGTGCTTGCGGGCGACAGAATAGTGCTTTCGTTCATCGGCACGGTGAGGTTTATAGATAACTTAAAGGAGCTCATAAAGCGCTTTTCGGGGGACAACCGCTTCCTTCTGCGCTTTATAGGCAGGGGCTCGGACGAGCTTAAAAGCTTCGTTTCGGAAAACGGATACGGCAACGTGGAGCTTGTGGGGCAGTTTGAGAGAAGCGAGCTTGCGAAATTCTATTTTGACACCGATATTGCGATAAATCTTTACGGAAACGCAAATCCGTACCTCGACTACGCGCTGTCGAACAAGCTTTACAGCGCGGCGATAATGGGAATGCCGATACTTGTGTCGCCAAAGACCTATATGGCGGAGGTATCGGAAAAATACGGCTTCGGATTTGCTTCCGACGTGTTTGACGAAAAATGCGCGGACAAGGTTTTTGCGTATTACGACGGACTTGACCTTGAAAATCTGCATAAGGGCTGCGACGCCTTTATGGACGAGGTAAAAAAAGACGAGAAGAAGTTTGCGTACGCACTCACGGAATTTCTGAAGTATTAAGCGGAATTTTTTTGGGAAAGAAGAAGGGCTTTAAATGAAAACCACGGCGAAATTCAAAAGTATAAACAAAAAGCTGTTATTTGTCTTTGCCGGCTGCACGGTAAGCCAGATTATAACGGCTTATTTTGCCTATAATTTTGCGCCCGGCTATGAAAATATG
>JAGADB010000093.1 GCA_017613815.1 Clostridia bacterium
CTTTGTGAGATAATAATACGATATCTGCCACGTTATGAGCACCGCCGCGGCGAGAAGAATAAAGAAAACCGATATATACGTGCTTTTTTTGGAGCCGCCGGATTTTTTCATATTACTTTCCTTCCTTAAACTGATATTTTTGAAAAAACTGCCCGCTTATTTCACGGACAGTTTTATATTCAGAATTTGGATCCGAGATAATCAGCCGGGTCAACGAGATTTCCGTTCTTATACGTCGTGAAATGCAGGTGGTTGCCGGTGGAACGTCCCGTAGAGCCGACGTAGGCAATTACGTCGCCCCTCTTTACCTTCTGTCCCGAAACAACGTTCAGCGAACTGCAATGTCCGTACAGCGTCATAAGTCCGCCGCCGTGGTTTATCGTTACGCAGTTGCCGTAGCCGCCGTTCCATGCCGCGATAACGACCGTTCCGTCGTCGGCGGCGAGAATAGGCGTTCCCTTCGGGCACGCGAAGTCGTAGCCGTTATGATAATCCTGTTTTCCCGTGAACGGGTCCTGTCTGTTTCCGTAATACGACGTTACGGTATAGGACACGTTTGACGGAAGCGGGAACAAAAGTATTCCCGAATATGTCGATTTATCCTCTTTTGCGAACATTGCGGCGAGCGCCTTTATCTCGCTGTTGAGCTGGTCGACGTATTTTTTCTTTTCTTCGAGTTCTTTTTCGTATTCTTCAACACTTTCAAGCGCCTGCGCCTGCTTTTCGGCGGCAATTCTCTGCTTTTCGACGAGCTGTTCTTTAAGCGCTTCTTTTTCCGCCTTATAGTCGCTCATTTTCTGAAGCGATTCCTCGTATTCCGCCTTGGTATTTTCAAGCTCCTTCGACGTTTCCTTATACTTTTCGAGAACGTTGTTGTTATAGGACAGATGGTACGAAATGAGGTCCATTCTCGAAATCAAATCGCTGAAGTTTTCGGCGCTGAATATGAATTCCACGGTGCTTGCGAAGCTGTCGTATTCAAACGACATCCTTATCATATCGTCAAGCATTCTTTGCTGCTTTGCGATTTCGACTTCAAGCTCCGCTATCTGCTCTTCTTTTTCCTTTACTATCTCCCCGTACTGCACGAGAAGCGAGTCTATTATTATGACCTGCTCGTCTATTATGGCGATTTCGTGATTGAGATTGGATATTTCCGCAGAAAGCGATTTTGCGGTCTGTCTTTCGGAATCGATTTTCGACTGCAGGTCGGATTTTTCGGTTTCAATCTGTTTCATTCTGTCGCCCAGGGCGTCGATTTCGCTTTGAATCTGTGCGTTCGACTTGGTGGCGGCGCCGGCAAAATACGCGGTGAAAAAGCATACGCACGTTACCGCAAGCAGACATATTAAAACAGGCAAAAATTTACGGCTCTTTTTCAAAATCGTTCCTCCGCAATTAAGCTTTCATAAATCTTCTTATTGCAATCGCGCTTCCGAAAATACCGAGCACGAGTCCGGCTCCGAAATAAATTGCAAGATACAACGGGTTTATCTCCTCAAACGGAGGCAGAATGATATATCCTTCGAGTTTGTTTGCAAGGTTGGTTATGGGTCCGCAGTAGATATAGTACTGCACGCCGTAGCCGATAAGTCCCGAAACAAGACCTATAAGCGCGCCTTCAAACATAAACGGCATGGTAATATAGCCTTTCGTCGCGCCTATGTAGCGCATTACCGTTACTTCAAGCTCCCTTGAATGATAGGTAAGTCTTATGGTATTCGAAATAACGAACACCGAAAGCGCGATAAGCAGCGTCATAAGCCACGTACCGCCTATGGATATAACGTTTTTGAAATTATTGATGTTTTTTGCTATGTCGTATCTGTTTTTTACTTTATCGACTATTCCGTCGTCTTTTCCGTCGCCGTCGGCGTCGAGTCTTTCGAGGTTATACACGAGGGCGTCGACTCCGTTTATGTCCTCGTACTCTATTTCAAACGAGTCGGGCAGCGGATTTGTGGAATCGTCGTAGGAATCGAATATGTAGGCGTAATCCTCGCCGAATTTCACCTTTTCGGCGGACAAAGCGTCGGCTTTTGAAATAAATCTTACGCTTTTTACGTTTTTGAGGCCTTCAATCTGCTTTTTTGCGGCGTTTACCTGCTCGAGCTGCGTATCGAGCTTCATATAAACGACGATTTTATTGAAATCGTCGATGTTTTCAACGCTTTTATTGATAACTATCATCAAAGTTGCGAAAACTCCGACGAGAAGCAGCGACGACGTGAGTATGACTATCGAGGCAAACGTCCTGAATCTGCCCCTGAAAAATTGTCTTGTGCCTTCCGATACAAAATTCAGTCTATTCATCGTACATACCGCCTGTTCTGTCGCTTTCGACGCTTCCGTTCTTGAGCGTTATAACGCGTTTATGGAACTTGTCCACAAGCTCCTTTTCGTGCGTAACGACGATAATCGTCTTTCCGAGCTGTTCGTTGAGCGCAATGAGGAGTTTCATTATATCCAAACTCATTTCGGGGTCTATATTTCCCGTGGGCTCGTCGGCGATTATGATTTTCGGGTTGTTCGCAAGGGCTCTTGCGAGCGCGACTCTCTGTTTTTCACCGCCCGAAAGCTGCGCCGGAAAAGCGTGCATTCTGTCTTTGAGTCCCACCGCTTCGATGAACGCCGGAACCTCTTTTTTGATTTTTTTGTTCGACGCGCCTATGACCTGCATGGCAAAGGCGACGTTTTCATAGACCGTCTTGTTCGGAAACAGTCTGAAATCCTGGAAGACAAAGCCCATGGTTCTTCTCAAGTACGGAACCTTGCTCTCGCGCATTTTATCAAGGCGGAAATTGTCGATTATAAGTCTTCCGTCGGAAACCCTTTCCTCCCTGAGCAAAAGCTTTGTAAGCGTAGTCTTGCCCGCTCCGGAATGTCCGACTATAAAGACGAATTCCCCGTCGTTAATTTTTATGTTTATGTCTTTCAAAACGTAATTGTTTTCGGAATACGCTTTGCTGACGTTTTTGAACTCTATCATCAAAAAACTCCCAATCAGTATTTTATCGGCTTCGACGTTAAATACTTTTTAACCATAAGCGCAACCTTGAAGGTTATCGCGTTGTCGAATTCGCGCAGGTCGAGCCCCGTAATCTTCCTGATTTTTTCGAGTCTGTAAACCAGCGTGTTTCTGTGCACGAAAAGCTTTCTCGAAGTTTCGGAAACGTTGAGGTTGTTGTCAAAGAACGCCTGTATCGTGAGCAGCGTTTCTCTGTCAAGGCTGTCAAGCGAGCCTTTTTTGAAAACTTCCTGCAGAAACTTCTCGCAAAGCGTCGTCGGGAGCTGATAGATAAGTCTTCCTATACCGAGATATTCGTAATTGATTATGTTCTGTTTTGTGTTGAACACCTTGCCGACTTCTATTGCGACCTGCGCTTCCTTAAATGACGTGGAGAGGTCGCGAAGCGTCTCGGCAACAGTTCCGATGCCTATCGTTACGCCGAGATAGAATTCCGCGCTTATCGTATCGGAAATGGAATGCGCGATTTTTTCGAGCTCCTTGGTGTCGGTGTTGTATTTTACTTCCTTTATGAGAACGACGTCGTTCTCGCCTATGCTGATGACGTAATCCTTGTTCTTGTCGGGGAACATATTCTGCAGAATGTCGTAAGGTATTACTTCGCCCATTTCGTTGAATCTGATGAAAAATACGGCTTTGGGCGCGTCGATTCCGAAATTCAGTTCCTTTGCCTTGATATAGATATCGCTCGAAAGGATGTTATCTAAGATTATGTTCTTGATGAAACTGATTTTGTCGTACTTTTCCCCGTAGAGCGTTTTGATGTTATTGAAGGAAACGGACAGCACCTTGCAGATGTCGGCCGCCTCCGAGTCGTCGCCCTCGATGATGATTACGTTTTCGGGCATGGTATATGAGCCCATGGGATAATAGGTATTGCCCGCCACGACTACAGGAGCATCGCTTTCGAAATATCCGAGCGCCTCCGGTCTTGACTCTCCTACGTTTATGAGTTCAGAGCCGGCAATAACCGTTCCGAGATTGTCAAGCACGTAAATTTTCCTGTTAATGCTTTCTTTTAACTGGTTTATTACATTTTGAAACACTCTTGCAAACATATTCATTTTCCTTTTCTCAACATTAATTATTAATAAGTTTTATCGTATAAATGATTGCGAATACAATATACTGTACTAAGAAAGCTATGAGCATCTGTCCTATCGTGAAAACCGACGCTCCGAGCGGATCAGGCAGTTTGATGAACATAAACACCGCCCACACCGCAAGCGATATATAATAAGGGAAAAACATCGGAGTGTAAAAACGCTGTTTGTCTGTCGATTTGTTTCTCGACACGAATTTTGATTTAATAAGCACCGAGCTTGCAAATCCGATTGCCGCCGCGGCAACAATCAAAAGAATTTTTCCTACTATTCCGGGTGTCGTGTAAACGTGCCAGTATCTGTACAAAAACAGTGCGAGCACCGCGTTTTCAATACTGAACACGAGAAAATCGCGGTAATAAATTTTGGAGATATAATAAATGAGCACAAGAGCAATGGTTGCGATAAGCGCGAACATGCAGTCCTTTATGTTGTTTATGACGCGCCTGCCGAAATATGCCGAGAACGCCGTAACGTAAATCATCAGTGCAACCGCGTTTATGCTCGAAAAGGTCTTTTCGCTCTCGTCCTTCTTCTTTACTCTGCAGAAGATGTACCACGCAAACGAGCAAACCAAAAGGACGCTGACGATTCCTATATAAACGGGACTGTTGAAAATGCGGTTGAGTTCATACGCCATGTTCCCGCCCGTCGCCTGACGGACGTTTAAGGTGGAGCTTGCCTTGAGTATCAGCATTACCACTCCGCACGCGATGAAGAACAGTACCGACATCTTATAAAAGTCAATATCCTTTTTGCTGATGCTTTCCTTTTTCTTTGAGGAATTTCTTGAAAATCTTGACGACATTTTATACACTCCGTTAATTTAATTATTATTCATTCCATGTTTCCGCTGTAAAACATTATCGCGGACAGTACGCAGACGGGCGCGGTTTCGGTTCTCAATATCCTTTTTCCGAGAGACGCAAGAGGAATTCCAAAATCTTTTGCAAGTTCTGCCTCGTCTTCCGAAAGCCCGCCTTCGGGACCTATGAAAAATCCGTATGTTTTAGCGCCTTTTTTCGCGTCGAATATCTCTTTAAGCGGAACGTGCGGCGTCGACTCGTAGCAGACGAACCCGCAGCCGCATTCCTTTATTCTTTCAAGCGCCTCGTTGTAGGTAAGCGCGTTTTCTACTGCGGGTACTTTTGCCCTGTCGCACTGCATTGCCGCCGCTTTTGCAATTTTATTCCAGCGTTCGACCTTCTTTTCAAGCGTCTTTCCGTCGGGTTTTGAAACGCACCTCGACGAAATAACGGGAACAATGCCGCTTACGCCGAGTTCGACCGCCTTTTGAACGATTTCGTCGAATTTATCGCCCTTTACGAGCGCCTGGTAGAGAAAAACCTTGACTGACGGCTCGGATTCGCTCTTCTTTTCTTTGAGCACTTCAAACGAAACGCTTTTTGAATCTATTTTTTCAATTTTTGAGAGGTATTCCGTTCCGTTTTCGTCGCAAAGTACGTATTCCTCGCCCACACGTGCGCGAAGCGAAAGCGATATGTGTCTTGCGTCCTCGCCGGTAACGGTTATTTTACCGTCTTTTGCATTTTCGTTTCCTATAAAGAACCGTGGCACAGAACTATCACCGCCCATTCTTCCTTTTCGGTAAAACCGCAGACCTTAAATCCCGCTTCTTCAAGAGATTTCGTTACTTCGTCCGCGCGCTCGGCAATTATTCCCGAGCAAATCAGTTTTCCGTCCTCTTTAAGAAGCTCTTTGAAAAGCCCGGCCATCATTTTTATGACGTCGGCGACGATATTCGCGGCAATAATATCATATCTTCTGCTTTTGAGCACTTTGTACAATTCTCCGTATTCCAGCGCGTTTCCCGCGAAAACTTCGTATCTGTCATCGCTTATTCCGTTGACTTGAAAGTTTTCTTTTGCAATTCTCGCCGAGTTCTCGTCGATATCGACCGCTCGCACGTGCTTTGCGCCGAGCTTTATTGCGGCAATTCCCAATATTCCGCTTCCGCAGCCCATATCGAGAATCTCCTTTTCGTCTTTTTCGCAGTTTTCAAGAGTTTCCTCTATCTTTTCGAGGCAGAGTCTCGTCGTGGTATGGGAGCCCGTTCCGAATGACGACGACGGGTCTATTTCAATTACCGTTTTATTGCCGCCGTTTTCATATTTTTCCCACGTCGGCTTTACGACGAGGTTTTTGCCTACAGAAAACGGTTTGAAGTACTTTTTCCAGTTGTTCTCCCAATCCTCTTCCTCGAGTTTGGTGTCGGAATTCATCTCGAGCCTTCCGCAGTCGTCTCTCTCGGCTTTGAGCCTTTGAAGTCCGCTTTTTACCGCAAGGACGGTCTCAAGCCCCTGCGCGTTTTCCGGCACGTAGAACGTTACCGTCGTCTCGCAGTCTTTGAGTTTCAGCAAATCATCCTCTATATAGTCGAAATATACCTCTTTGTTTTCGAGAAAATCCTCAAAGTCCCTGCCGTCAAGCACTTCATAGCCGTTTATCCCGTTCATGAGCAGGATTCCCGACACGGGTTCAATTCCCTCGGTGGAGGTATAAATTGTATTTTTAATCCAAAGCATGTTTTTTTCAAACGCCATCCTTGATTTTGTCCCGTATTTATGTAATATTTTACCGTTTTTTGTTCAAAATGTCAATAGATTTTTGAATTTTTTTATGAAAAATTCATATATTTTTCAGAAAAAATTATGCAAATAGTATAATATATTTTTTCTATTGACAATTTTTCAAAGTTATGCTATGATTTATCTAAGCAAATAATCAACAATTTAATATAATAAGATAGAGGCGCGTTTTTTATCAGTAACACAAAGCTCAAAGCCGCGACAAAGGCCGTAAAAATGGCTTGTGCGAAAGGAAAAGACGCCGAAGCGCCGTTTGTCAGCGGCAGCTGGGCGCAAGGTCAACAACTTTGCGACTGTCATTGCATCTGCAATGTTGGGCTATCATTTACGTATGCTTTTGTCATCCTTTTGATAGCCGATATTATCGGCTTTTTTATTTGCATTTTTACTGAAAAGGAGACATTATCATGCATCAAACAGTTTTTACCGGCGCGGCAACCGCAATCATCACACCTATGAAGAACGGAACCGTCGATTTTGACAAATTTGCCGAAGTTCTGGAATTTCAGATTGCTTCCGGCATCGACGCCGTCGTTGTATGCGGTACAACCGGCGAAAGTTCCACCCTTACCGACGAAGAACACAGAGCTTTAATCGAATTCTGCGTTAAAAAGGCAAACCACCGCATTCCCATCATCGCAGGTACGGGAAGCAACGACACGGCTTACGCCGTTGACCTCTCGAAATTTGCCTGCGACGTCGGAGCCGACGCTCTGCTTCAGGTTACCCCCTATTACAACAAAACCACGCAGAAAGGTCTTATAAAGCACTTCTTTGCGGTGGCTGACGCAGTAGACAAACCCATAATTCTCTACAACGTTCCTTCGAGAACGGGTATAAACATCAATCCCGAAACTTATGCGGAGCTCTGCAAGCACGAGAGAATCGTCGCCGCAAAAGAGGCGGGCGGAAATCTCTCCGCCGTCGCTCAGACGCGCGCACTTTGCGGAGACAACCTCGACCTCTACTCCGGAAACGACGACCAGATTATTCCGATTATGTCGCTCGGCGGCAAAGGCGTTATCTCCGTGCTTTCAAATCTGCTTCCGAAGGAGACGCACGACATCTGCGCGGATTACCTTGCAGGCAACGTCAAAAAGGCGTCCGACGCACAGATAAAATACATTCCCCTCATCAACGCCCTCTTCTCGGAAGTAAATCCGATTCCCGTAAAGGCGGCGATGAACATTCTCGGCTTCTGCGGCGAAGAAATAAGGTTGCCGCTTTGCGAAATATCCGACGCAAACAAGGCGAAACTCATTGCGGAAATGAAAAACGCAGGTTTGAATTTCTGATAACTTTATTATAAAGGAAGTATAAAGATGACGAGGCTCATTATCAGCGGAATAAACGGAAAAATGGGAAAAGTCCTTGAAGCTATGTGCGAAAGCTCCGATTCTGTCGAAATTATCGGCGGAATAGACGTAAATCTCGGCGTTCCGCACAAGTTTCCGACGGTGTCCGACCCGTTCGAACTGCAAAACAAGGCGGACGCAATAATCGACTTTTCTCACCACTCTTTTGCGCCCGCACTATGCAATTACGCAGTTAAAACGGGAACTCCCGTCGTATTTGCGACAACCGGACACACCGAAGACGAATTGAAAGTAATAAACGATACCTCCAAAATCGTTCCCGTCTTCAAGAGCGCAAATATGTCCCTCGGCGTTAATCTTTTGACCGAGCTCGTCAAAAAAGCGTCCGCGGTCCTTTCGGATTTCGACGTCGAAATTATCGAAAAACACCACAACCAGAAAATTGACGCGCCCAGCGGCACGGCTCTCATGATCGCGGACTCCGTGAAATCGGTAAGAACCGACGGAAAATACGTCTTCGACCGCACAAAAGAAAAAAAGAAGCGCGAACGGAATGAAATCGGTATTCATTCCGTTCGCGGAGGCACGATCGTCGGCGAACACGAGGTGATTTTCGCAGGAAACAACGAAATTATCTCGATTTCGCACTCGGCACAGTCGAGAGAGATCTTCGCCTCAGGCGCCATACGCGCCGCCCTCTTTGTCGCAGGCAAAGAGCCCGGCTTCTACAATATGGAAGACCTTATTAAAGAACTTTGAAAGAAAACCCGCTTTTGCGGGTTTTTTTATTTTTTTATATTTTTCGTGTTTCTTTCTCTCATTTACTGTCTCTCACGAGAGAGAAAGTAAAACAAAGAGAGCGCAAACCTTATTATGATATAGCCGATATTCAGTGCGAACAAACAGCACATTTGAGTTTTTCATCGTAAAAGGGAGAACGATATTCGTTCTTTTCCCTCGCAGGAAAA
>JAGADB010000094.1 GCA_017613815.1 Clostridia bacterium
GGCTTCATTTATGTCGCGCGTGTATTTCAGGTTTATCTGCTTTGCCATGTTCTCTTTGTCGATTCCGAAGATTTTTTCGAGTATCAAAGAGTGAAGCACCGTTACGTCGAGATTTTTGTAATGCTCCGACTTGCCGGGATTGAGTAAATCGAGCGCGCTCTTTGATTTTTCGCCTTCAATTAGCGTAAGTAAATGGTATTTTCCGCCCTTCGAGCATAAAACGAACGCCTTTTTGTCCCTGTTTTCGTCAAGGGAATGTTCTATTTCGCTCTCCTTTATCTCCGAGACGGCGAAATACTCTTTTATTTTCTCAATCGCTTGAAAAACGTCGAAATTTTCAAGATTTTTGACTATTCTGTGCGTCGGAAAGACGACGAGCCCGTCGTTTTCCATGTCGATAAGCATCATCATAACGTAGTTTGCGGGATGGGAAGCGTCTTTGATAATTCCGTCGGAAATCAGCTTTTTCCTGAATTTCAAAGCCGTTTCGTACCTGTGGTGCCCGTCCGCTATAAATAACTGCTTTTCCTCAAACGCCTTTTCGATAAAATCGGTGTCGGCGGATTTTTTTATAACCCATAACCGCTGAATTATGCCGTCTTTCGACGTAAATTCAACGTCGGGCGCCCTTTTGGATAGCTCGTCGATTTTGTATGTTATTACGCGCTTTTCGTCGGTGTACATCGAGTAAATCGGGCTGAAATTGCAGAAAGTCGCGCACATCAGGTTGAACCGGTCCTCTTTCGCTTTTGAGAGCGTCTCCTCGTGGGGAAGAATGACCTTTTCCGAAAATTCTTCAAGTTTGACGCGCGCAAAAATCCCCTTGATTTTCTTTACTTCGCCGCAAACCGAAAATTCCTCCTCGTAAATATAAAATGCGGGTATTTCGTCGACGGAAAGTAAACCCTCTGCGCGCATTTTTCTGTAAAGCGCGCCTGCGTTTTCGTAGGCATTGTCGCCGACGGGCAGCTCGAGACGGACTATGTTGCACTCGCTTTCTTTTATATATTCTTCACGCTCGGAAGAAGAAATAATGTCGTAAGGCGGGCATACGTTTTTTGATATTTCGCCGGCTTTGCTTGTAAACCGCAGCGCCGGGAACGGAATAACCTTTGCCATAATTCTCTCCTTGTAAAATGGAATTGCATTTATATAATTATATAATAAAGCGGAAAAATTTTCAATACCAAAAAAGCGAAAGTGTAAAAATGTTTTGTTTTCCTGCTTTTCCCGAAAAGGAAAAGCGTTTGACATTCGGTTAAATTCGTGCTAAAATCAAGGCAAAGTAAAGTAAAGCGAACAAAAGCGAAGAAAGCGGGGTGAAAAAGGTGAGCGAAGTAAAGACGATACTGAAGCGTATGGCGTTCTACTATCTGCTTTTGGCAATAAACGTCATTCCGACGGTCGGACTTATACCGGACGTTTTTCCCACGCGGAACGTCTCCACCGTTAATTTGCTGATACTGTCCGTCTGCCTCGTTTTGTACTATTCCCACCGCGTATTGCCGACAGCCGGTCTTTCGGCAATGATGAAAGCCCTTTCATATATGGCACTTCTTATGATACTGCTTCGCGGAATAAAATACAGCGCCTTTGCGGAAGTGGGCGTGCTTGCGCGCCATACGTGGTATTTTTACTACGTGCCGATTTTGCTGCTTCCGCTGTTTCTGTTATGTATTGCGCTTCTCGTTCCCCCTAACAAATCCGCGCGGGTTACAAGGATTTGGTACTTAATGTCGGCGCTGACCGCTTTGCTTATCGTTTTGGTGCTCACCAACGATATTCATCAGCTTGTTTTCCGCTTTGAAAAAGATTTTTTGAATTGGGACAACGACTATTCCCACGGCTTTCTGTTTTACGTAATAATGTTCTGGCAATATGCGCTTTACGTTGCGGCAATAATCATTCTGCTCGTCAAATGCCGCGTTTCGAGTTCGAGAAAACACGCCTGGCTCATATTGATTCCTTTTGTTCTCGGTATTGTGATGAACGTGCTTCTGATTACCGGAAAAATGCCGAAAATAAACGGCGCGTATATTTTTGAGTTTCCCGAAACGCTCATCTGTACCGCGGCGGCGACGCTGGAATGCTGTATTCTTTTGGGACTTATTCCGACAAATATGGATTACGGCAAACTGTTCCGCAATTTTTCGATTTCGGCGCAGATTACAGACGGTAAAGGCAACCCCGTTTACGTCTCCGCCGCCGCGTCCCCGCTTACAAAGGAGCAATTTTCTTTAAATGACGGAGAGCGCGTCGGCGAACATACCGTTTTGCATAAAATGAAAATTCCCGGCGGTTTCGGCTTCTGGCAGGACGATATGACCGAGCTTGACCGCCTGAACGAGGAGCTTGCCGACGCAAAGGAAGAACTGTCGCAGGAGGCGGAGCTGACAAGACTTCGCAGCGAACTGAAGGAAAAACAGAAAAAGCTCGAACAGCACGTGCTTTTGTACGATAATATCGCAAAAAGCGTCATGAGGCAGTCTAAAGCGATTTCGCTTCTTGCAGAAGAAGCGCGCCTTTCGACCGACAGCGCGCAAAAGGAAGACTGCCGCAACAGAATAATTCTGCTGGGCGCGTATATAAAACGCTATGCAAATCTCACGCTTCTGTCGCAGGATAATAACGAAATAGAAGTCGGAGAGCTGGGGCTCTCGGTGCTTGAAATGCTGAGATACCTCAATTTCTGCGGCATTCCGGGCGAATTTATACAGAATTCCGAGGGCAGAGTCAACGCAAAAGCGGCGCTTGCGTTCTTTGAAGCGTTTGAAACGCTGCTTGAAACGAATTATTACTGCCTTGAAGGCGTGTTTGTCAATCTCTCCGTAAAGGAAAGCGTTATTATCAAAATGACGTTTGAAAACCTTGAAGAACCGCTTTCCGACGACGCGAAAAAACGCCTTTCCGACTGCGGAATAAAAACCGAATTACAGAAAGAGGATAACGTAACGTATATCTGCCTTGCTCTGCCGAAAGGGGGCGGGGAAGTATGACGTTTGATATGCTCTCGGCGTTTGTGCGCGCATTTTTCGCGCTCTGGGCGCTGCTTCTGTGCCTTGCGTGTATCGGGAACCTCGTTCTTTCGGTTGCAAGAAGACGCTTTCATTATACCGCTTTTGCGCTCGTCCTTTTTGCGCCGGTTTACTTTTTGTGGCAGGTGATATTTGATTTTTCGCTGTTCGGCAAAACCGAAAAAGCGTCGGAAATAACAAGGACTCTTTGCGGTATGAACGTGATATGGTGGATTTCGGCGCTTGTAATCCTTTCGTCCGCGGCGGCGTTCCTTTTTGCGCGCAGTATGCGGCACGATAAAAACTTTATTACGCCCGGCGCGATAAAACTGTATCTTGATAAGATTCCATGCGGAATATGCTGCTTCCTTGACAGCGGAAGGGTGCTGTTTTCCAATATCCGTATGAACGAACTCTGCGAAGCTTTGACGTCGGTCCCGCTCTTGAACGGAAACACGTTTTCCGACGCCGTGTCAGACGGAATTCTTTCTGTCGGAGGCAGGGTTTGGCACTTTACACGCCGTGATTTTTACCTTGACGGCAGAAATCTTCATGAAATAATTGCGTCTGACGTTACGACGGAATACGCCAAAACAAAGGCGCTTGAAAAGGATAAAGAGGACCTTTCAAAACTGAACCGCGAGCTTCGCGAGTACTATTTGAGTATCGACGACGCAGTCAGCAGACAGGAAATACTGCAGGCAAAGGTAAATATCCACGACGAAATGAACAGACTTATGCTTTCGACGGCGGCGGCGGATATAAACGATACGGCTGAGCTTGACCGCGTTTTCTCGCTTTTGGAGCAAAACGTGCTGTTGCTCTGCATGGAGGCAAAGGAAACGGCAAACGAAAAAGACGGTATTGAAAAGCTTGCTCATGCTCTTAAAATTAACTTGATATGGCAGGGAGAACTCCCCGGGAAACTGTCGGAAACACAGCGGATTTTGTTCTTCTCCGCCTGCCAGGAGGCGCTTGCGAACGCCGTAAAGCACGCACAAGCAAAAACAATGAAAATATCTTTCGCCGAAACCGAAAC
>JAGADB010000095.1 GCA_017613815.1 Clostridia bacterium
GACAGCGCATAGGCAATTCCTATCTTTCCGCTTTCGTAGGTAAGTCCGCCCTGCATGTAAACGGTAAAAGGCTCGATGCACGGCGCGTCGGCGGAAAGCTCTATCGACGACCCTTGAGTGAACGCGCCCGCCGCCATGACTACGGGACACGCGTATCCCGGCATCTGCCACGGCTCGGGCGTCACAAAGGAATCGACGGGCGCGCCCGACTGTATTCCCTTACAGAACGCCAAAAGATTTTCTTTCGTTTTCAGCGCCACCGTCTGTATTATGCAGTATCTGTCTTCAAAAGGTTCGGGGCATACTTCAAAGCCCTCCGACTTGAAAACCTCCGCGGCAAGAGCCGCCGTCTTCAAGCTCTGCGCCACAGTGTGCGGAGCGTAAAACAAGCCTTTGTACATATTTTTGTTCTGCCCGAGCGTCGCGCCCGCTTCAAGTCCTATTCCGGGGCTTGTCAGGCGGTAGGAACAAAGCTCGACCGCCTTTGCTTTTCCGGCAATATAGCCGCCGCACTCCGCCATTCCCCCGCCGGGATTTTTTATGAGCGAGCCCATCACGAGATCGGCTCCGTAATAAGTCGGCTCGTGCTCTTCGCAGAATTCGCCGTAGCAGTTGTCGACTATGACGAAGACGTCGGGATTTATCTTGTGCGCTTCCTTTGCGGCAACGCCGATTTCCTCCGACGAAAGAGACCTTCTCACCGCATATCCCTTTGAGCGCTGTATGAAAACGACTTTTACGGATTTGTCGCTTTTAAGATATTCTTTCATGCCCTCGACGTCGATTTTTCCGTCTTTCATCTGCAGTTCTTTGTATTTTATGCCGAAGTCGAAAAGCGAGCCGTTTCCCTTTCCGCCTCTTATGCCGATAACCTCTTCAAGCGTATCGTACGGCTTTCCCGTAACCGAAAAGAGGGTGTCCCCCGTTCTTAAAAGTCCGAAAAGCCCGATGCACAGAGTCTGCGTGCCGCTCGTGATATTGTGCCTTACGAACGCCTTTTCGCTCTCGAAAACGTCGGCGTAAATTTTGTCAAGCGTCTCCCTGCCCTTGTCGTCGTAGCCGTAGCCCGTGCTTGAAGCAAAGCAGCTTTCCGAAACCTTGTATTTCTTAAACGCCGCCATTACTTTTTTCTGATTTTCGTAGGCTGTTTCGTCTGTTTTTTCAAAAATTCCGCTTGAAATAAGCTTTTTTTCACAAACCGAGATTTTTTCTTCCGCCGTCATTTTGCTTCCCTCTCATTTTCTTTTTCGAGCAGCGCGTGCGCTTTTAATATCGCCGAAAGCGTTTTCGCGTCTTTGATTTCGCCTTTCAATACCATTTCGTACGCCTTTTCAAAAGGTATTTTTTCAAAATTCAGAAACTCGTCCTCGTCGGGACGGCTTTTTCCGTACGAAAGCCCTCTTGCAAGAAACGTGTATATCACCTCGTCGGTGTATCCGGGCGACGGATAGAGTTCTCCGAGAAAGATATACTCTTTAGCGGTAATTCCCGTCTCCTCAAGCAGCTCGCGCTTTCCGCATTCAAGTACGTTCTCGTCTGCGGTGTCCCTTTTTCCCGCGGGAATTTCCAGAAGCTCCTTCATATACGCGTACCTGAACTGACGGACGAATATTACGTTTTTCTTTTCGTCAAGCGGAAGCACGCAAACTCCGCCTCTGTGCTCGATAACTTCCCTCTGCGCCGTTTTTCCGTTGGGAAGCAGCGCCGTGTCGGTACGCAGATTTATTATTTTTCCCTTGAAAACGTATTTTTTCTCCACGGTTTTTTCGGTAAGGTCCATTTTTATCCTCCGTTTTTTAATAATCAAAATCGGGAACGTATTTTTCGTCGGCGCTCGATTTTTCCTGAACGTATACGTTCTCAAAGCCTTTATTTTCCGCATGCTCCACGACTTTGTTGTATTCGAGAGTAGTAACACGCCTGCATAACTCCGGATACTTCTTGCAGTTTTCCGTCGGGAAATACTGGCTCACAATGCTTAAAGCAAATTTCTTTGCGTCGTAGTTTTCCAAAATATAGTCGAGAATTTTTATGCTGTCTTTATATGCCGACGGAAGCACGAGATGCCGCGTGAGAACGCCTTTTTTAATGTGTCCGTCCCCGTCGTACTCGGCGTATCCCTTGCATTTGTACATCTCATCAAGCGCGTCTGACGCGGCCTTGAAATAATCTTCCGCGAACGAATATTTTTTCGAAAGCTCCGGGGAAAAATACTTTATATCGGGCAGAAATACGTCGATATAATCCGAAAGCGCCTTTACCGCTTCTCTCTTTTCGTAGCCGCCGCAGTTGTATATCACGGGAATTTTGAGTTTTCCCTTTATCCTTTCAAGCACCCTTAAAAGCGCGTCGGAATAATGCGTGGGCGTTACGAAATTTATATTTGAAGCGCCGCTTTCCTGCAATTTCAGTATCTCTTCTTCAAGCGTTTTTTCGCTTACGTCTCTTCCCTTTTTGCCGAACGATATTTCGTAATTCTGGCAGTAGACGCATTTAAGATTGCAGCCGGCAAAGAAGACCGTTCCCGAGCCCTTTCCGTACGAGATACACGGCTCTTCCCACTCGTGAAATCCCACTCTCGAGATACGCACGCCGGCGCGCATTCCGCAAAAGCCTTTGCCTTTTTCTCTGTCCGCGCCGCAGTTTCTCGGGCATAAAACACATTTTCCGTCTTTTGTCAAATTCTCAATCATTATTTCCCTCAGATGATTTGTCCGTTTTGAATATGATACCATATTTTTCCCCGAAATTCAAGTAAATTGCAAAACACGGCTTCGGGATTTTTCTAAAATTTACGGTAATATCATTGACAATTTCAGTGTGATATGGTATTTTATATATTAGTATTATAGAATAGGTTTAATATAATTATTTTTATCCCTTAAATTTACGGAAAGGCTGATTGACAATGAAAGTGCTTTTATTACAGGACGTAAAAGGACAAGGCAAAAAGGACACGATAGTCGAAGTATCCGACGGATACGCGAGAAATTTCCTCATCCCGAAGGGCTTGGCGCTCGCCGCCGACGTTAAAATAATGAACGACTACAAAAACAAGCAGGCGTCAAAGGTTCACCATGAGGAAATGCAGAAACAAGCGGCGAAAGAGCTTTCCGAAAAACTTGAGGGACTGTCCGTCGTAATACGCGCGACAAGCGGCGCCGACGGCAAATTCTACGGAGCCGTTACCTCAAAGGAAATCGCCGAGGAGCTTCAAAAGCAGCACGGCATCGAAATCGACAAGAGAAAAATCCAGCTTGACGGCGCAATAAAAGCTTTTGGTGCATACGCGCTCGACGTCAAACTCTATTCCGAAATTTCGGGAAAACTTAACGTAATTATCACACAAAAGGATTAATATTTATGAGTGAACTTGTACTTTCCGAAGAAAAATTGAGAAAAATGCCGTTTTCCATGGAGGCGGAGCAGTCTGTTCTCGGAGCCATAGTCATCAGCCCCGAGCTTCTGCGCGAAGTAATAAACGAACTCCATGCGGACGACTTCTATATCGAACAGCACGTGCGCATTTATGAAGCGATGCGCGATATTTTCGTGCGCGGCGGCGTACATCTTGACGAGGTTACGCTGCGCGACGAGCTTGTCAAAAACGGAACTTTCGACGAGGCGGGCGGAGAAAGCTATATCAAACTGCTTGCCCAAACCGTGCCCTCCGTTTCCAATTTAGGCGACTACGTAAAAATCATTAAGGACAAGGCGCTGCTGCGCCGTCTTATAGAGGCGTCGGAAAAGATAGCCGAACTTTCTTACGGAGAAAAGGGAGAGACCTCCGACATTCTCGACCGCTCGGAGCAGCTCATTTTCGACGTCGCCGAAAAGCACGAGAGCAAGGACTTTTCACATATCCGCGACGTCATCCTTGAAAATCTCGACCATCTGGAAAACCTGCGCAAGAACGGAGAAGCCGCGCTCGGCACTCAAACGTATTTTTCGGGAATTGACAAACTTCTCGTCGGCATGGGAAAAGGCGACTTCGTACTTATCGGAGCGCGCCCCGGCATGGGCAAGACGAGTTTTGCGCTGAATATTGCCGCAAACGTCGCCCTCAAAACCAAAAAGACCGTCGCGATTTTCTCGCTTGAAATGTCGTGTGAACAGCTTGTTACGAGAATGCTCTCGTCGGAAGCGCTCATAGACAGTTATAAACTCCGCAAGGGCGACTTAAACCAGGACGACTTTTTAAAGCTTGCCAAGGCGGCAAGCGTGCTTTCGGAAGCAAATATCTTGATCGACGACACGACGGGCATAACCGTTGCGGGAATGAAAGCGAAACTGAGACGGGTTAACAATCTGGGGCTCGTCGTTGTGGACTACCTGCAGCTCATGCAGTCCGACAGAAAAGTCGAAAACAGAGTAAACGAAATAGGCGACATCACGAGAGCCCTCAAAGTGCTTGCAAAAGAGCTCGGCGTTCCGGTAATCACCTGCGCCCAGCTTTCAAGAGGCCCCGAAAACAGAACCGATAAGACGCCGGTGCTTTCCGACCTCAGAGACTCCGGAAACATCGAGCAGGACGCCGACGTCGTAATGCTTCTTTACAGAAAAGACTATTACGACAACGAAAATACCGATTTGCAGAGCACCGCCCAGTGCATTATCGCCAAAAACCGCCACGGCTCAACCGGCAAGGTAACGCTCGGCTGGTCGGGACAGTTCACGAAATTCATCACGATGGACGAAGAGCACTGATAATATAAAATGTCCGATATTATTTTTGAAAAAATCAAAGAGGCAAACGAAAAATATTCGCTTTTCGGGCCGCGCTCGAAAATCCTCGTCGCTCTTTCCGGCGGCGCCGACAGCGTAACCCTTCTGCTCTCGCTTAAAGAATATTTTCCGGACCTTACGCTTTACGCCTGCCACGTAAACCATATGCTGAGGGCGAAAGAAGCCGACAGGGACAGCCTTTTCGTAAAAGACTTGTGCGAAAGACTGAATATTCCGCTTGAAATATTAAAAACCGACGTTGCGAAGGCGGCGAAGGAGAAATCCCTCTCGACCGAGCTTTGCGCGCGCGAAATAAGATATGAATTTTTTGAAAAAGTGTGCGGAAAATACGGTCTTTCCCTTGTCGCGACGGCTCACACCGCAAGCGACTGCGCCGAAACCGTGCTTTTCAACCTCGCAAGAGGAAGCACTCTTCCGGGACTTTGCGGAATCCCCCCGAAGCGCACTCTTTGCGAAGGCGTTGAAATTATAAGACCGCTTATTTTCGCATCGCGCGAAGAAATCGAGGAATACCTCAACGAAAGAAACGAAAAATACGTTACCGACTCCACAAACCTTTCCGACGGATATTCCCGCAACTTTGTGCGGCACAACGTCGTTCCTTTGATGAAAAAGGTCAATCCGTCGTTTGAAAACTCGATTAAAAACACCTGCGTTTCTTTAAGGAGCGCGTACGGTTTCATTGACAAATACGCGCAAGATAATTTAACCGACGACGTAGAGCGCTTAAAAGAGTTCGACGACTGTATATTAAATCAGATTATTGTAAAACTATACAAAAAGAGCACGAATTCCTCTTTAATCGAAAACGTGCACGTCGAAAAGATAGCGTCCGCCGTAAAAGACGGAAAAAATTCAAAACAGACGTACGAAATATGCCTTCCCGGCAAAATTTCCGCGTTTATTTCGGGCGGAAAACTGTATTTTGACAAAACCGTGCGGAAAAAGGAAAAACCCGCTCCGTTTTGCGAAAAACTGCGTTACGGAATAAATTTTACCGCAGACAAACGCTTTGCCGTCGTCGTTTCGGGTTCCGAAAACGGCATTCCCGACGAAAAGCTTTCGGAAGCGCCCCAAAAATACGAACTTTTCGACAGCGCGGAGCTTGATTTGCAAAAAATAGATTTAAAATCGCTTATTATGCGCTCGCGGCTTCCCGGCGACAGCATAAGAACCTGCAAGATGACAAAAAGACTCAAAAGCCTTTTGTCCGAAAAAGAATTTCCGGAGGATTTGAGAGACTCGCTTCCGCTGATTTGCACGCTTGACGGAATAATATACGTTCCGGGCGTAGCCGTTCGCGACGGATATAAAGGAAACCCCAAATCCCGCCTTTCCATACGGGTTTATTCCCTTTCAACCTTGTAACACCATTTTGAACAGGAGATTATTTGATGAAAAACAATGCAAAAACCATTCTCTTTTACGTAGTGCTTATCGCTCTGTTTATTTTCTCATCCTACTTCCTTCTCGGACAGAAAAAGGAGGAAGAGAAAAAATACAGTGAAATAGTCGACCTTTTCTCAAACGAAAAAGTCGAAAGCTTTACCGTTACGGCGGACGACGTTTTGGTCATTCAGACCAAAGACGAGAAAAACGAAGACGGAACGGTTGTCAACAAGGGCTCCGAAATAGTATTCAAGCTCAGAAGCATATCCCTTTTTGAGCAGGACTTGAAGGAACTCATTACAGAACAGCACGAAAGCGGCGTAATCTCGTCATACGACTACGAGCCGCCCAAGGAAACGCCTTTCTGGATGAGCTGGATTCCCTTTATCATAATGATAGTGTTCTTCGGACTTCTCTGGTTCTTTGCAATGAACTCCGCTATGGGCGGCAAAGGCGGAAAAATCAATTCTTTCGGCAAGTCGAGGGCTAAAATGAGCCACGAGGCAAAGAAGAAAGTGATGTTCACCGACGTTGCGGGCGCCGAAGAGGAAAAAGAGGAACTCAAAGAGGTTGTCGATTTCCTTAAAAGCCCGAGAAAATTCGTCGAACTCGGCGCAAAAATACCGAGAGGCGTACTGCTCGTAGGCCCTCCCGGCACGGGTAAAACGCTGCTTGCAAAAGCCGTTGCCGGCGAAGCAAACGTGCCGTTCTTCTCGATTTCGGGCTCCGACTTCGTGGAAATGTACGTCGGCGTCGGCGCGTCGCGCGTAAGAGACCTTTTCGAAACCGCAAAAAAGATGGCTCCCGCCATAGTATTCATAGATGAAATCGACGCCGTCGGCAGACACAGAGGCGCAGGCCTCGGCGGCGGACACGACGAGCGCGAACAGACTTTAAATCAGCTGCTCGTTGAGATGGACGGCTTTGCCGAAAACGACGGCATTATCGTAATCGCCGCGACAAACCGCCCCGACATACTCGACCCGGCGCTCTTGCGTCCCGGAAGATTTGACAGACAGATAACGGTAAACTACCCCGACATCAAGGGCAGAGAAGAAATATTGAAGGTTCACGCGCGCAATAAACCGCTTGAAAAAGACGTCGACCTTTCGGTTATCGCAAAGACGACGGCGGGCTTTACCGGCGCCGACCTTGCAAACCTCTTGAACGAAGCGGCGCTTCTTGCCGCAAGAAAATCAAAGCGCCTTATCGGAATGAAGGACATCGAGGAAGCGATGATAAAGGTCATCGTCGGTCCACACAAGAAGTCCAAAGTCATTTCCGACAAGAGCAAAAAACTCACCGCGTATCACGAAGCGGGACACGCCGTTGCGTCGTATTTCTTAAAGAGCCACGACGAAGTGCACCAGATTTCGATTATCCCGTCGGGACGCGCCGGCGGATATACCCTCTATCTCCCCAAGGAAGACAGAGACTATATGTCTAAGCAGGAAATGGAAGAGAGCATCGTGTCGCTGCTCGGCGGAAGAGTTGCCGAAAAACTTACGCTTGACGATATATCGACGGGCGCGTCGAACGACATCCAGCGCGCAACCGACATCGCGAGAAGCATGGTTACTAAATACGGCATGAGCGATAATCTGGGCCCGATAGTTTACGGCGAAAACCAGGACGAAGTCTTCCTCGGCATGAGCATTACGCACAACAGAAACTATTCCGAAAAAGTCGCGTCGGAAATCGACGAGGAAGTGCGCCGCATTATAGACGAGGCGTATAAGCGCACCGAAACGATACTCAAAGAGAATATGAACAAGCTCACGTTCATCGCGGAATACCTCATTTCCCACGAGATTATGGACGAAGACCAGTTCAGACTCGTAATGACGTCAGAGCCCACGGTTGAAGAGCTTGAAAATATCGCAAAGCAGAAGATGCAGAACAGCTCCGACGAAAACGACGCCGCAAAGAAGCTCGCTTCCGACGAGAAAAAAGCCGAAGGTGAACAACCTGCACCAGAACTGTCCGACGAAAACGTCTCCCGCTACAATATAAAGCGCAAAATTCAAAGCGAACCGCAGAGCGAAGACGGCGAAACGGAAAAAACCGATAAAAACACGGAAAACGATGAAAAAGAACAGTGATAATCTCTTAAAAACCGATAAAACACCCACACCGCCGCTGAAAATCGCGGCGGTGCACGATATTTCATGCGTCGGCAGGTGTGCGCTTACGGCGGTCATTCCCGTGATTTCGAGCATGGGACTGCAGGTTATACCCCTTCCCACAGCACTCCTCTCAACGCAGACCGACGGCTATGATAACTTCTCGTTTTTAGACCTCGAGGGCGAAACCGAAAGGATAATTTCCCATTGGAAAAAAATCGGTATGTCGTTTGACGCGTTATATACCGGCTTTCTGGGAAACGAAAAGCAAATCGGCACCGTGCTTGACTTTTTTGAATACTGTAAGGAAAAGAACGAAAACTGTAAGTTTTTCGTAGACCCCGTCATGGGCGATAACGGAAAAAGATATAAGACCTACACCAAAAAGATGTGCAAAAGCATGCAGAAGCTCGTGAAAAAAGCCGACGTAATTACGCCCAACGTAACCGAAGCGTGCATTCTTCTCGGTATTCCGTATAAAGATGATTTCAGTACGGATGAAATTAAAAATATGCTCTCCCCTCTCCAATCGCTCGGTCCGGAAACCGTCATAATCACGGGAGTGCAGAGTAAAAAAGGAATAGGAGCGGTTTATCTCGAAAACGAAAAGTACGGCTCGTATTTTTCAAAAAAAGCAAAAAGAGAATATCCCGGCTCGGGCGACGTTTTCGCGTCAATTATACTTGCGGAGATAATGAATAAAAAACCGCTCGACTCCGCCGTAAAAAAGGCGTGCGAATTTGTATATACGGCGTCGGTATTCACCGAAAAAGCAAAAACCCCTCTGCGTGAGGGGCTTGCGTTTGAAGGGCTGCTTCATACGCTGTGCGAAAAATAAAATGAGCCGCAACTTGCGTTGCGGCTTTTTTCATAAAAAAATACGGGGCTTACGCCCCGTATTTTTTCTATATCGAAATATTCAACATTGAATTATTCTTTCTTTTTGCCGCCGAGCATGAGGTTTGTGATGATACCGAGGATGAGCGCGCAAGCAACTTCCGTAAGCGTTACGGCACCGATGCCGAGCGTCATTCCGCCGATACCGGCGATGAGGATTATTGAAACTACGAACAGATTGTTGTTTTCGCCGAGGTCAACCTTCTGGAGCATCTTGAGACCGGATACTGCTATAAAGCCGTAGAGGGTTATGCAAACGCCGCCCATTACGCAGCTCGGAATCGTTGCAAGGAAGGTTACGAACGGACCGAAGAAGGAAGCAAGTATTGCAATTATCGCAGTGCAGAGTATAGTCGAAACGGAAGCGTTTCCTGTGATTGCTACGCAGCCTATCGATTCGCCGTAGGTGGTGTTCGGGCATCCGCCGAAGAACGCACCCGCCATACTGCCGACACCGTCGCCGAGAAGCGTGCGGTGCAGACC
>JAGADB010000096.1 GCA_017613815.1 Clostridia bacterium
AAGCCGGCTACAACACCGTTACTGTGTCGGAGCTTGCCGAGTATGTTTACGGTATTGCGCCGCTGCCGGAAAATCCCGTCTGCGTAACCTTTGACGACGGGTACAGAAGCAATTACACGCTTGCTTTTCCGTTTTTGAAGGAGAACGACCTCAAGGCGACGGTTTTCGCAATAGGTTGCTCTTTCGGAAAAAGCACCTACAAGGACACGGGAATCCCGATTATCCCCCACTTTTCCTATGAGGAAGCAAAGGAAATGGTAAGCTCCGGGCTTGTTGAAATTCAGTCGCACACCTACGACATGCACCAATCCTACGACGTTTCGGGAGAAGGCGCAAGAGAGCTTGCAATCCCCCACACAAAAGAGCAGATAAACGATTTCAAAACGGTATTCAAAAACGATTTCAAAACCTACGACGACGAATATTTCAAGCATTTTGAAAAGCACATCACGTCATTTTCTTATCCGCACGGCATATCCTCGGACATAACCGAAAAAATACTCGCCGAATGCGGCGTAATATCGACGTTTACAACCCTTTCGGGCGGCAAAAACACCTTAAAGCTCAATTCGCCGGAATCGCTTAAAAAAATGTACCGTATCACAATAACCGAAAGCATGTCGGACACCGATTTTATGCGCGCCATAACCGATATATACGGGATGCCAGAAGCAAAAACAGGAGATGTTAAAAATGAAGACAAACAGTAAACTCGTAAAAATGGCGGAGCTCGCCATTCTTACCGCGATAGTAATTATCTTCCAGATGCTGGGAACCTTTATTCACATAGGTCCCACAAGCATCAGTCTTGTTCTCGTGCCGATTGCGGCGGGCGCCATACTTTTAGGTCCCGCAAGCGGAGCTTTTCTCGGATTTGTTTTCGGCGCAATCACACTCTGGGCAGGAATTTCGGGAGTAGAGACTTATACGAGCGTTATCTTTGCGGCGCACCCGGTATACACTTCACTCATCTGCATTTTAAAGGGGACGCTTGCAGGTCTTGCGGCAGGCCTTGTATATAAAGCGCTGAAAAAGAAGAATTCATACGCTGCCGCGGTTGCCGCCTGCGCGGCGTGTCCCATAGTCAACACGGGGCTTTTTATTCTCGGCTCGCTTCTTGCGGTCAGCGACATGCTTTCGGAAAAATTCGTTTCGGGAACGTCGGTTATTTATTTTCTCGTAATAGTATGCGCGGGACTCAACTTTATTGCGGAGCTTGTGCTGAATATGATTCTGTCCCCCGCTATAACCCGCCTTTCGGTTATTCTCAATAAAAACACAAACTGATTTTCGGAGGGAAATATGGGTAAAATCATAGGTATTGACGTCGGCGGCAGCACGACTAAAATCGTCGGCTTCGACGCAAAGGAAAAAGACAAACTTATATCCCCGATATTCGTAAAGGCAAGCGACCAGCTCGCCTCGGTTTTCGGCGCCTTCGGAAAATTCACGTCGGAAAACGGCATTGACATTTCCGACATCGAAAAGGTTATGATAACGGGCGTCGGCTCGTCTTTCGTCGGCAAAACAATATACGACATCCCGGCGTCGCATCTGTCGGAATTCAAATGCGTAGGCCGCGGCGGACTTTTCATTTCGGGATACGAAAAGGCGATTGTCGTAAGCATGGGCACGGGTACCGCGATAATTTCCGCGGACAAAACCGGTAAAAATCCCGTTTACGAGTATATGGGCGGTACGGGCGTCGGCGGAGGCACCATTATGGGACTTTCGAAGCAGATGCTCGGAGTTTCCGATTTTGAAACCCTCGTAAAGCTTGCGGAAAAAGGAGACATTGAGAAAATCGACCTCAGAATAGGCGACATCACGAAAAAGGACATCGGCGGACTTCCCTCCCACATGACCGCGTCAAACTTCGGAAAACTGAGCGATATCGCTTCAAAGAACGACATTGCTCTCGGCATAATCAATATGGTATTCGAGTCGGTCGGCATGCTTGCCGTCTTTGCGGCGCGAAGCAGGAACACCAAAGACGTGGTTCTCACCGGCAGTCTTTCCAAAATACCGCAGGCAAAATACGTTTTTGAAATTCTCTCGACAATGTTCGATATGAATTTCGTCATCCCCGAAAACGCCGAATTCGGCACGGTAATCGGTGCGGCGCTCGCGGCGTTTGAAAAATAAAACAAAACAAAAAAGCAGCTTTCGCTGCTTTTTTTATTGTTTTTTTGTTTACGCAAACACGTAAAGTCTCAGCGTAAAGAAGAGTATCATCAAAATGCCGAGCGCTATTCTGTACCAGCCGAAAGCCGTGCAATCGTGCTTTTTGATATATCCCATAAGGGCTTTTACGACAAACAGCGATACCAGGTACGCAACAGCCATGCCGATAAGGAGAATTACGGCGTTTTCCGTCGTAAGCGGCGTGTCGTTTTTCAAAAGCTTTAAAATGCTTACTCCGACCATAACGGGCACGGCGAGGAAGAACGAAAATTCGGCGGCGATTTCTCTTGAACAGCCGATAATTATCGCGCCCAAAATGGTAGCTCCCGAGCGCGACGTGCCGGGAATGACCGAAAGCATCTGGAACGCGCCCACGAGGAGCGCCGTTTTATAAGTAAAGTTATCAAATGACGTAATCGTCGGCTTTTTCTTTAATTTTTCAACGACTATGAACGCAATACCGTAAACTATGAGCATTGCAGACACGACTTTCCAGTTTTCCAGACTTTCCATATAGTCTTCGAGCAGAAGTCCCACTACCGCCGCGGGCACGCAGGCGATGAAAATCTTGAGCCAGATCTGCCAGGTCTGCACCCTTTCCGCTTTTGTCTTTTTTATCGAAAAGGGATTGAGCTTTTTGAAATACAGCGTTACGATGGCAAGTATCGCGCCGAGCTGTATTACGTATATGTACAGGTCCGAATCCGTAAAGCCGGTGTTGTTCATGAGCTCGTTTACGAAAATCATATGCCCCGTCGAGCTTATTGGCAGCCATTCCGTTATGCCCTCTACAATTCCGAGAAGCACGGATTTCAGAATTTCAAAAATATTCATTGTTTTTCCCTCCGGTTATTCTTTCATATATTTTTAAGATACATCAGGTATTCGGTGTTTCCGCTTCCGCCTTTTATGGGTGATTTTTCAAGCCCTATAAATTCAAATCCCATATCGAGCGCGTATTTTTTTATGTCCTCGATTACGTTTAATATCACTTTTTCGTCTTTAACTATGCCGTTTTTGCCTATATTTTCCCTGCCCGCCTCAAACTGCGGCTTTATAAGGGTTACAATATCGGCGTTTTTTTCCGCAATCCGTTTTATTGCGGGATATATGAGCTTCTGCGATATGAAAGAGACGTCCATGACGACGATTTCCGCCGCTTTTCCGCCTATATCGGAAATATCGAGGTTTCTTGCGTTGAAGTTTTCCATTGAAAAAACTCTTTCGTCTCTTTTAAGTTTTTGTGCAAGCTGTCCCGTGCCGGAATCGACGGCGTAGACCTTTTTTGCTCCGTTTCTCAGCAGAACTTCGGTAAATCCGCCGGTCGACGCGCCGATATCGACGCAGATTTTTCCGTCTGCGCAAATTCCGAACTTTTCGAGCGCAAAAGCGAGTTTTATTCCTCCTCTGCCGACGAATCCGTCGGAAAAACTCTTTTCGACGGAAATCTTACACGCGTTTTCGTCGACTTCATACGACGCTTTGGTGCAGACTTTTCCGTCGACGCTCACTTTTCCTTCGTCTATCAGCTCTTTTGCCTTTGTCCTGCTCTGTGAATATCCGTTTTTATACAGATATGCGTCAATCCTCATATTTTCTTCCCCAAAAGTTTTTCCTTGATTATTATACTTAATTATTCATACCCTGTCAACATAATTATATTAAATCGCTTTTATAAAATTCGTCAAAATATCATAAGTGTTAATCTAAAAATAATTTTCTTTGGAAAAATTATTAAATATTGTTTTTAGGTATTGCAAAAACGGTCGAAATTTATTAAAATATTAGGAGAGAAAACAAAATACATAAAAAGGAAGTAGCGAAGTATGGAACATCCACAGGTTACAGTTTACGATCATCCTCTGATTACTCACAAAATCTCCCTTTTAAGAGACGAAAACACCGGAAGCAAGCAGTTCCGCGAGCTTATAGAAGAAATCGCAATGCTTATGGGCTACGAAACTCTCCGTGATTTGCCGATGGAGGAATACGAGATTAAAACCCCTATTACCACCACGACGGTAAAGAGAATAGCCGGAAAAAAACTCGCCCTCGTTCCCATTTTAAGAGCGGGTCTCGGAATGGTCAGCGGAGTTCTTTCGCTCGTTCCTTCCGCAAAAGTCGGTCATATCGGTCTTTACAGAGACGAAAAAACACTTGAACCCCACGAATACTACTGCAAACTTCCCGAAGATATTTCAAGCAGACTCGTTATAATCCTCGACCCGATGCTCGCAACGGGCGGCTCGGGCTCCGCCGCAATCGATTTCATCAAAAAGCGCGGCTGCAAAAATATAAAGTTCATGTCCATCATCGCAGCTCCCGAAGGAATAAAGAGAATTTCCGCAAAGCATCCCGACGTTCAGTTCTACTGCGGATGCGTTGACGAAAGACTCAACGACAACGGCTACATCGTTCCCGGTCTCGGAGACGCCGGAGACAGAATTTTCGGAACAAAATAAAATCGCAAAAAGCGGACGAAAAATCGTCCGCTTTTTTTCATTTTTTCAATTCTTATTCTTGAATTATACACTTATTTTTGGTATAATATTTACAGAAAAAACAGTTGTGAGGTCTTATCATGAACAAAGAAGAATTGAAAAGCATTGAAATCGAGTCCCCGAAGGACAGATTTATAAAGGCATACAACGCCGCAATCACCCGCCAGGGCTCAAAGGAGCTTCTTGACTGGATGCTGACGACGGATTTCTTTACGGCTCCCGCAAGCTCAAAGTTCCACAGCGCCTACGAAGGCGGTCTGTGCGACCACAGTCTGAACGTGTATAACGTCCTGATCGAAAGGTACAACGACAAAAAGCCCGACGAAACGTATGCGATTGTCGCGCTGCTTCACGATCTCTGTAAGGCGGAATTTTACAAGGCGACCATGAGAAACGTCAAAAACGAGACGACGGGCGCGTGGGAAAAAGTCCCCTACTACACCATAGAAGATAAATTTCCGTTCGGACACGGCGAAAAATCGGTGTTCCTCATTGAACGCTTTATGCGCCTGAAGGTCGAGGAAGCGATTGCTATAAGATGGCATATGGGCGGCTTCGACGAC
>JAGADB010000097.1 GCA_017613815.1 Clostridia bacterium
CTTTCGACTTGCCTTTAGCATGGTGGACCTGGAGTGACTCGAACCCTTGACCTGTGCGTTGCGAACGCACCGCTCTCCCAACTGAGCTACAAGACCTTGTATATTTTTTGCGAATATCACAATAACATTATACCATTTATTTTGAAAATTGCAAGAAAAACCGTTTTACAAAAGAAATTTGACTTTTGCGGAGTAATAAAATATAATATAATTGAAAGAAAGTACGGGAGGCGGAGGACATAAAACGGATATTTGACGCTTTGCGCGCGCCCGGAATAAGCACGGGATACGTATATTTCTACGTTCACGCGGTTCTCGAAATCGTGTGCTACGTCGCCCTTGCGCGCGTAGTCCGCGACAGTTTTCTTTTGTGGTCGGTACCGCTTTTGTACGACGCCGTCGCGTTTTTGCCGCAGGCGGTAATCGGCAGGCTGAAGGACGCTTTTGCGCGCATCCCTCTCGGGCTTATCGGCCTTGTTTTGCTCATTTTCGGCTTCTGGACCTTTTCGGTTGACGCGCTGCCGGGCACCTATACCGAAATATTCATACTCTCGCTCGGAAACGCGTGTCTTCACGTCGCGGGCGCCGAAGCGACGCTTCACTCGTCGTACGGAAAACTCTCGCACAGCGCGATTTTCGTAAGCGGCGGCTCGGTCGGCGTTATCGCGGGAAAACTGCTCGGAAAGACCGGCATTCCGTTTTATTATTTCGTTTTGCTTGCTCTTACGGCGGTTCCGTTTATAATAATCGCCGAAAATTTGCAAAAAAAGCACGAAAAAAACGGCTCGGACTGCCGCAGTTTTTCTTATCACAACCCCTCCTTCCCCGTTATTGCGACGGTAATTACCGCCGTCCTCATAGTCGCGGTGAGAAGCTACATGGGTTACGGAATCCCGACATCCTGGAACAAATCGGTTTACCAAACCGTCCTACTCTACGCGTTCATGTGCTTTGGAAAGGCGTTCGGAGGCGTGCTGTGCGACGCGTACGGAATAAGGAAAACGGCGCTTATCTCGATAATCGGCGCTTTGCCGTTTCTCCTTTTGGGAAACAACGTGATGACAGTTTCCCTTGTCGGAATAACGCTCTTTTCCATGACCATGCCGGTAACGCTCGGAGTGCTGGTCTCGGTTTTACCCGACACGCCGGGGCTTGCGTTCGGTCTTACGACCGTCGGGCTTTTTTTCGGGGCGCTGCCGATATTTTTCATAAGATTTTCGGGAAATATTTACTCAATTCTGTCAATTTCGGTTTTAAGCATACTCTGCCTTGTGGGAGCGCTTCTTATACTCCCAAAAAACAAAAATGAAAAACAGTGAGAAAGGGTGTTTTTATGAAAAAGCTTTTTAAAACCGCAGTTTTCGCATTACTTATCGGCGCATTTTCAGCACTTTCGGTCTTTGCCGACGTTTCGGCTCCCGAGGATTTTCCGAACAGAATAGCTAACCTTACTTCCGACAGTTTCCCGTTCATAATAATCTGCTTTGCAATTCTGCTTATAATCGCGGGCGCAATAATTATGTTCAAGCGCAAGGGAGAAAAAGGACTTCCCGAAGCAAAGGCAGAGAAACTTGAAGCTCCTGCGCAGGCGCTCACCGCAAAGGAAATCGCTTCCGAAGCAAAGGCCGCCGCCGAGGAAATAAAGGCGGAAGCCGAGGAAGAGGCAAAGGAAGTTGAAGCGGAAGCCGAGGCGGCGGCTGAGGAAATCATCGCGGAAGCGGAAGCTGTTTCCGACGGAGTTTCGGAGATTAAAGAGGAAATTTCGGAAGAAGTTTCGGAAATCAAAGAAGAGGTTTCGGAAATTTCCGAAGCCGCAGAACAGAAAGCGGAGACGGAAAATGAAAATTAAGATTATCGTTTCGGCGCTTTTGTGCGCTCTTATTCTCTGTATCGTTTCAAGCGCCGACGTCGCGCCGTATGAATTCGATTTCGACAGATACGAGGCGAGAGTATCCAATCCCGACGGCGCCGTAATTTACGACTACAGCTGCTCCCCCACCGACGCAAAACTCACTTACGGCGCGCTGTTTACGGTAACCGGCGAGCAGTACGACGGCTCGACGCGCTTTCTCGAAATACTGTGCAACGACTCGATATTTTTCATCATAAAGAAGGAAGATACAATCGACGCCGACCTTTTCAAGGAAGAAATCCCCGAAAAACCCAAAGAAACCGACTTTCAGAGGTCCGCTCCCGTGTTCGACCGCCCGTTTGAAGAGATAAACGCGCCGAAATCGGGCTTTTCGGAAATGCTGACGTGGGTTGTGATAGCGCTTGTTATCGCAAATATTGCGCTTTGCGCGATAATTCTCGCAAACACAAAGAAAAAGTAACGTGGAAAGTACGTATATGGCATACTCGCTTGCGGTATGCCTCGCCCTTACGCTGATTTTCGAGATGTTCGCGGCGTTTGTCCTGGGCGTTCGCGAAAAAGGCGACTTTTTTTACATATTTTTCGCAAACGTCTTTACAAATCCGCCCGTATCGACAATTCCTCTGTATTTAAGCGTGCGTTGCGGGCTTATTTACAGAAATATCTCGCTTGTAATCCTTGAAATATTCGCGCTTTTTGCGGAATATTTCATATACAGGCGGTTTTTGGCGTACAAAAAAATCCCGCCGTTTTTGCTTTCGCTCATCTTAAACGCGTTTTCCTACGCCGCGGGATTTCTGTTAGGTCCTTACGTATTTTGAATAAAACAAATCCGCCGTCATAAGACGGCGGATTTTTTAACCGCAAATTGCGGTTACATCATGATTTTCTCGAAAACGAGCGTTGCCTGAATTCTGTCGCCGCCGAGCACGCCTTTGCTTCCGCCGTTCGACGTCGTAATGGTGTGCAGACGGTAGCCTCTGCTCGCCTGTGCGTTGATTGCGGCTTCAAGCTCGGTAAGGTTTCCGGAGCCCGTTCCGAAGAATTTTTCTTTCAGGGTTACCTGCAGAACTACGTACGGCAGGTCCTGTCCCGACGCTGTGGAATAAGTTGACTGATCGCTGTAATTCATAAATTTCCCTCCTGAATTTATTTTGCTGTTTTTATTATATCTTATTTTTTCCTGTTTTGCAAGGGGTTTTCGGGGGATTATTTGTTTTTTATTCCTTCAAGCACTTTCAGCAGTTCCGCAAGGAACATAAATACCATTCCCGTCAAAAACGCCTTTATCCAGCCGAAAATGGTAGGAATAGCCACATATGCAATAAAGTCAGAAAATAACCCATCAATATAGATTCTCCTTGTCCAGTTGGATGGATAATAACCTCCATTAGACCACAAAACTTTTCCGTCAACTCCGGAAGCAATACCCTGAAGTATTCCGTAAACAAATCCGCCAATAAATATAATCCAAGCGCAAGTTTTAAGAACTTTAACAAAGGGATTTTTCTTTATCGGTTCTTTTTCTACGGTTTTTTGAGGTTTTGCGTCGGAGTTTTCCAACTTATTTATTAAATTTTGTAACTCGATATTGTTTTTTTTTCCTCATTCATCTGTTTTTCTCCTTATTCGGAAAAGATAACGACCGTCTGCGTCTGGTCGAGCCAGTTTACTTCACAGCCGAACGCTTCGGAAACGGCGCGCACGGGCATCAAAGTACTGTCGTTTATTATCTGCGCCGGCACGTCGAGCTCGATTGCTTCTCCGTTCTTGTAAAGCTTGTTGTCGCCTACCGTGATTTTAAGAGTTATATCTCCCTTTACCGCCGTCGCCGTCTGAGTGCTTTCGTCCCAGTCGACCGTCGCGCCCAGGGCCTCGAATATCGCTCTGAACGGCACGAGGGTTCTGTCGTTCTGCAAAACCGGCGGCACGTCGAACTTCAAAAGCTCGCCGTCAACCTTTACGAAAATCTCGTCTTTGTCAAGCGTCAGAACGTAAACGTATCCGTCTTTTACCGCGTAGGCGGTATTATAA
>JAGADB010000098.1 GCA_017613815.1 Clostridia bacterium
AGTACTGATAACCGTGTTGTCCGGCATCAGAGGCGTGCGGTAAAGGTCAATACACTTTGAAGGGTATCTTGCGTCGTCGGAAGGTCCCACAACAGCTGTAGCGGGGCAGTTACTCTTTATGGCTACGGCATAAGCAGCATACGTCGGAGTCTTAAAGTTTTCTCCGTCAAAATTGAAGAACGCTGCGAGTACGCCGAGATCGTCGTCAACCTTTACTTCCGGCGTTGCCGTTCCGGCTGCCGATACCGCAAAGATGAGCGACATGCTTACGAGCAGTGCTGCAAGTATGAATAATACGCTCTTTTTCATGTTTTTTCTCCTTAAAATTTATATTAATTTTATATTTTTCTATTTAACTTTATGAAAGCCGTGAAAATCAGTTCTTTTTCTTGGAAGAAACGATTATGATTACAACAACCGCAACGACTACTGCCGCAAGGATGATCCAGAGCCAGGGCGAATTTGCGGATGTCGCGGTTGCCGCTTCTGCCGCTTCTGCCGCTGCTGCTTCTGCTGTTTCTTCAGTTTTTTCTTCAGCGCCTTCTTCGGCACCGTCTTCTTCATCTTCTTCGGGAGCAGCCTCTTCTGCGCTCTGTTCCGTTGCGTAGAAGCTCTTGCCGTAAAGGTCTGCGGTGTTTACGCTTTCGCCTTCTGCGTAGATATCCGTTCCGTCCGTCCAGTTAACGAACGCGGAGGAAGGATCAATTGAAGCAACCGTCGGGAAGGTATACGTTTCGTCAGCGCATACTATCATGGTTCTGTCGTCGGAATCGGCAGTCGGCTTAAGGATGAAGCCCTGATCCGGATATACCCAGATTTCGATATCGTCTATCAGTTCATGAACATAGCTGTCCGTAACGCCTGTGTTATCGTTATAGTGATAGAAATTCCAAGCCGCCGAAACACCTGTGCCTGTCGAACGGGAATATTCTCTCCATTCGTCTCTGTTTGCGTTTGCGCCGCTGTTTGCCTGAGCGGGGATAGGACCTGCGGGCGAATATGCAAGAGAGGTGTCGCCGTCATAGTACGTACGCGAAGAGGAAGCGTTTCTGTCGGATCTCGACAAAACCTTGAGTTTGATGGTCTGCTTACCTACCGGCCACTCGGGAAGGTCGGAGTCGGGGTCTTTTACTATTGCGAAAGGACTGTCAAAGCCTTCTAACTGATCATGAACGCCCGGCAGTTTTTCAAAGTCGAGGACGTTCGAAGGATATCTTTCGTCTTCGGAAGCGTCTGCAATAATCTCATCGGTAAGACCGTCTGCTATTTTTACACCGTATGCCGCATAAGTCGGTGTAAGGGGATCTTCGTTATCAAAGTTGAAGAACGCCACAAGTACGCCAAGCTTATCTTTTACCTTTACTTCCGGTACGGGAGTTCCTTCTGCCGATACGGTAAATACGAGCATCATGCTTATAAGAAGTGCTGCAAGTACTAAAAATGCGATTTTTTTCATGTCTCTCTCTCCTTAAAAAATATTATATTTTTTTAATTTTCAAATAAAGTTTCTGAAAAGCGGCATCATTACGTATCTCATTGCCTGAAGGGCCTCCGTTTCCGCTTCCCTCTCGGGCTGCCACGTTACTATTCCGCCGTACAAAATGCATTCCTTTGGGTTGTTTTCGTCTTTATAAGAGTTTATGCCGAGGATTTCTTTTATGAGTTCTTCGGGAACCATGGTGCGCGAATTCTCGAGTCTGATGTCGGCGCTTATCTCGTTTCCGCCGACGCCCGCCTTCTTTTCGTCGATTTTTATGCTCGTCTTTTTGCCTTGCGCGCTTTCAACTTCCGCCGTTCTCGTTTCGTCGTTCCATCCGACTTTCGCTCCGAACGTCTCGCAGACGAATCTCAAGGGTAAGAATCTCACGCCTTCGTCGGTATAGGGTTTTACGTTTTTATCGGAGTCTATCGGTTTGAGCGCTCCCTCGTAAGCCGCGGCGTTGTCGCCGTCAACGAGGTAGAGTGTGTTTTCGAGTCTTGCTTCCTTCGTGTAGTTTGCGGGATTTACTTCCGCATACAGATTTTTTACGCTCCGCGTTTCCTTTGTCTTGCCGGCGCCGCTTATCGAAATCTGCACTTCGACAGTTCCGCTTTTTGCGGTGAACGCCGCTCCGTCGGGGAACATTTCGTCGTAAACATCGCCGTTATACACGCTTGCGATATCGAACGACGGGTTTTTATCGGAAATTTTCTTAAATCTGAACGCCGAAACAAGCGTTTTTTCCGAAATCGCTGCCTCTCCGTCGGAAACTATTCCTTCGGTTGCTCCCGGAGTGATGAAAGAGGTATAAGTGAAATATCCCTTTTCAAAATCCGCTTTTTCGCCGATAAAATTGAAGTTTTCGTACCTTTTCAGCGAAGCAAATTCACCGAAAGAGGAGATCGCCTCTCCGTCCGCCGTACACGGCGCAACCGCTTCCATATCGAATTTGAAGGCGATTCCGTATGCCACGAAGTTCACGTTTTCAAGGCTGATATTCAGTTCAAAAACTCCGTTTTCCGCAACATCCGTCGCTTCCGCGTAAAGTTTCGGGGTTCCCCCGGCGAAAACGCCTGCCGAAAGAATGCACAAAACCATCGCAAACAGCGCTGTATAAAGGATTATTCTGTGGCTGACTTTCATATTACACCACCACTCATTTAAAAATAAAGATACTCCTATACATTGAATATAATATCATACAAATCGCAAAAAGTCAATATTTCAAGGCAATATTTTTTCCGATTTAAACAAAATTTTTACATTATTTTATTTTTATAAAAAACCGGGGTATTTTCGGTTGATTTCGTAACAAATTTTTTGTATAATCAAAACAGTTAAGCGAAAAAGAGGTGCAAATTATGGAAATAACGCTTACAAAAGACAATTTTGAGAAAATCATTTCTGAAAACAAGACGGTTCTCATCGACTTCTGGGCGTCGTGGTGCGGTCCCTGCAAGATGATTGCTCCCCACGTCAAAAGACTGTCGGAAGAGCTGACCGACGTTTTGGTATGCAAGGCAAACGTCGACGAGGAAGCGGAGCTTGCCGTAATGTTCGGCGTAAACTCCATTCCGACGCTCGTTCTCATAAAGGACGGCAAGGACCAGAACCGC
>JAGADB010000099.1 GCA_017613815.1 Clostridia bacterium
CAGCTCGGCGCGTTTATTGAATCCGCAATAAACATATTGCTTTCCGTCGCGCTCGTCATCAATTACGGACTTGTGGGCGTCGCAATCGGCACAATTGCCGCGATAGCGTTCAGGACGCTGCATTACGCGCTTTACATAAACAAAAACATTCTTTTCAAGAGCAGTTTCGGCTTCTTCAAGCATCTTTTCGTGGATGTCCTCACGGCAACCGGCTTTTACTTTGCGACGGTCTGGATTCCCAAAGAAGCCGCAAACTACGGCGAATGGCTGCTTCTCGCGGTCAAGACCGGCGTTATCTGCCTTGCGGTCTGCGTGCTTATAAACCTCGTATTTTACAGAAAAACCGTCCTTGACGCGGTTTCCTTCTTAAAATTAAGAAAAAAAGCCGCTTCTTAGGCTTTAAATAAAATCCATTTACGGAGAAACAGATGAAGATACTTTTTGTTTTTGCAGACGACTTCCCTTACAGCGGAGCGTGTACGAACATACTAAATCACCTTTTCAAGACGGGCGTGCTTCAGTCAGAAGCTGAAAAAATCGCTGTCCTCTCGGCAAAATATTCTTTTGACGAAAAAGATTTCGGGACAGTTGACAACACCGACGTATACCGCGCTTACGTCTGGGAGGTTTTTCCGCTCAAAGCGCAGGAAAACAAGTTTTCCCACCTCGGCGCGTTTCTGCGCGGCGCGGCGGTAAAGACTTTTGCGGCGGTAAAGAACAAATTTTCCCCGTATGCCTACATAAAACCGGATTTTTGCGGCTGCATTTACAAAAAGCTCAAAAAAATAAACGCAGGCGACTTTGACGTCATAGTCGCAATGAGCGGCGACTTCAACATCGCCGAAGCGGTGAGGAAATACGTAGAAAAGCACCCCGGCCCGAAATTCGTTCTCTATCAGGTCGACCCGTGTTCAAACAACGAGTCGATGCCGGAAGGCTCAAAAGAGGAGCGCGCCGAAATCGAGAAAAAGGCGTTTGAACTTGCGGACCTGATCTTCACTACTCCGCTTATTTACGGCTATCTGCTTGAAAAATACCCCGATTTTGCGGGAAAAATAAGAACGCTTGAATTTCCCAACGTCGTGCGCCCCGCGTTTTCGCCCGACGCACAAAAGGAGATAGATTTCATCTTCACGGGAAGTTTGTACGGCGGAATAAGGGACCCTGAATACACGTTCCGCCTAATCGAAGGCGCATCGGAGGACGAAAACTCTAAATTTTACCTCGTGGGCGCGGCAAAAAAAGACGTCGGATTTGAGTATAACGAGAAAAAGATAGTCTGCACCGGCAGAAAGAGCATAGAAGAGACGGCGGAAATGCTGTCGAAAAGCAGATTTCTCGTAAATATCGGCAACAAAATGAAAAACCAGGTGCCGAGCAAACTCTTCGACTACGTTTCAACGGGAAAGCCGATTATAAACGTCTGCAAGAACCCCGACTGCTATTCAAAGGAGTATCTCAAAAAATACCCGCTCGCCCTCAACCTCTATGAAGACGAAAACCTGCTTGAAAAACAGATTTCCGAGCTCAAAGAGTTTACGGAAAAATACAGAGACGCCGCCGTCGGCTTTGACGAAATAAGGGAGCTTTACGCGGAGTGCACGCCGGAATACTGCGCGGAAAAGCTGCTCGAAGGATTTTGTGAAATATTAAAAAAATAAAATAAATTTTATCGAATATAAAAGGAGTGTTTAAGTTTTATGAAAAAAATAAGATTCATTCTTTTGACGTGTCTTATCCTTTTCGTTCTCACCGTTTCGGCTTTCGCAACGGCGAAAATCACCTATTCCATAGTAAAGGTTAATAACGACGGACTTTACAAAATCGCGGCGGTTGCCGAGAACGCCGGCGGAAAATACACCGCGTTCAAGTCCGACGTAACCTTCAACCTTTCGATTTTCAGGCCCGCAAACAAAAATACCGGCGCGCTTATCGACGTTGCGGCAAACGTAAACACAAAGGCGCCGATAAAGGTTACCAATTACTATGACGACGTCGACGACGAGACGGTAACCGCGTCCATGCCTCAGAACCCGTTCTGGAACGTTAACGGAAACACCTGCGAGCTTACCGTCGAACAGGGCATGATAGGCGGACACGAAGTGGGAACCGGCCTTATGATGATGGAGATGTATTTCAAATTCGCCGAGGGCAAATCCGCTTCCGACGTAACCGCATCCGATTTCATAGTGGATTACGTTAAATATTCCGACCTGGTAACCGGCGAGGAAACCTACCGTCTGGCTACGGGAACGAACACCCTTGACGTGAAGAACGACACCTACGAAACGACGCTTTCGATGTCAGACGCTTCCTGCCTGCAGGGCGAAACCTTCGATATAGTGTTTACACTCACAAACAACCCCGGAATAAACAATCTTTCGTTTGCTTTAAACTACGACTCCCTTATGTTTACGCTTGAATCGATTTCGGGCGGCACCCTATTCTCCGACTCGGAAATTGCGTCCCCCGTCGAACCGTTCGAGTTTTCTTCGTCAAGTAATAAAACCGGCGACGGCACGGTTGCCGTCTTCACCTTCTCGGTAAGGGATGACTGCCCGGCTGTCAGCTACGATTTTGAACTTTTTTACGTGTCCGCAAGCGGAACGCTTGACGAAAGCTACGAAATAGTGCCGCAGGGCTGCACGGTCGAGGTTTCGGAAAATCCCGCGCTCGCGTTTGCTTCAACGAGGGCTTCCGCAAGGTCCACGACCTATAAGAAGCGCGCCGCAATAAGATTTATGGCGAAATCCTCGCAGTACAACGAGTTTGACGATTTCGGATTCCTGCTTTCGAGGGTTGACACACTGGAAAACAACGGATTTACCGAGCTTACGCACGACGCGAAGGTCGGCGGAACCAACCTCTACATCGAGGCGTTCTGCGTTGACGACAGCCACAACCGCATATATTCCGAAGACACCGACGGCGCAAGAACCTTCTCGATGCTCGCGTCGAACATCCCGGCGGACAAGACCGACGTCGTCTTCATAGCGCGCCCGTTTGCAACCTTCGGAACCAAAACGGTTTACGGCGTTGCAAAATCCGGCTCCTACGACAGTCTGTCGACAACCTGATTTTTAAGTAAAAATTTACCGCACCGTACAAAGTACGGTGCGGTTTTTTGCGTAATTTTATGTTTTTTCGGTTTAGACATCTGAACTGAAACGGTTTAGATATCTAAACTGTACCGGTTCAGACAAATTTCGAGACCTTTTTTGAAATTACGTCGGCAAGAAGCAGTTTTGCCGCGTCGGGAAGAACGTACGGAATAACGCAGACCAAGAGCAGGCGCAAAAAGGGTAATGCGTTTCCGTTTTTTAACAAAACGAAGTAAAAAACGAGCGTTCCGAAGAGGTAGCAAAGCAAAAGTCCCGAAAAAAGCAGCGCGTTTTTGCCTTTGTCCGTCAAGCAAAAGCGGGAAAACAGCATATAAATAACGCCGATTATGAGAAATCCCCAAATATAACCGCCCGTCGGGCCGAACAGCACGCCGACTCCCGCCTGAAAGCCCGAAAACACGGGAAGCCCCGCGGCGCC
>JAGADB010000100.1 GCA_017613815.1 Clostridia bacterium
GCGTGCACCGTCGGCTGCAGCGTTGACAAATCAAAAAGGAAACTCGAAAACGCGCTCATAAAAAGGGAGCTGAACAAATACGGCTTTATCTCGTGCAGAGACGAAGTTTCTTTTGATATTGTCAAAAAAGCGTGCCCGAAAAAGACCGTTTTTCTCCATAACGACCTCGTTTTCGCGCTTCCGGAGGAATATATCTTTCCCAAAACGGGCGAAAACTGCCTCGGAATAATTCCCACGCAGAAAAATTTTTCCTCCGAAAACTTCCCTTATTTTGAAATTTTGGCAAAATTCTGCGACGAATTTATCGAAAAAACGGCGGGAAAAGTCCTGCTTTTCGCGCTCGACGGCGGTACGGAAAACGACTTTTTCGCGGCAAACGGAATAAAAAGCCTTATGAAAAATGCGGAAAACGCCGAAATTATCTGCTACGGCTCCGACCCCGCGTATATAATGAAAAACATCGCGCGCTGCGGAAAAATCATATCCTCGCGGTTTCACGGACTCGTAGTTTCCCTGCTTTCGGGAATACCCGCGTATGCCGTTTCGGACGCGTCGAAAGCAAAAATTCTTTGCGAAAAACACGGTCTTCCGTATATAAGAAAAACGGGGCTTACCTACGAAGCCCTTTCCGAAACGGCGGCAAAAACGGCGGACGCCGTTTTTGCGCCCGAAAGCGAAAGAGCCGAGGCGAAAAAGCATATTTCTGAACTGAAAAAATATCTGGAGAGCGGAAATGACTGAACTTTCGGTAATCGTTCCCGTATATAACGGGGAAAAGACCATAAAAAACTGCATAGATTCGCTGCTTTCGCAGACTCTTCCCGATATCGAGATAATAGTCGTAAACGACGGCTCGACCGACGGCACCGCGGAGATTCTCTCATCCTACGGAGACAAAATCACAACCGTTTTTCAGCAAAACGGGGGGCAGGGAAGCGCGAGAAACAAGGGAATATCTCTTTCTCACGGAGAATATCTCGGCTTTGCCGACGCCGACGACACGTGCTGCAAAGAAATGTTCGAAAAAATGCTGAAAAAAGCAAAGGAAACCGGCGCGCAGGTCGTTCAGTGCGGAATACGCGATATTTTCGGGAACGGAACGCAGAAAGAGCGCTCGTGTTTCTCCGAAACCGTCGAAATCTCCGACAGAGCGGACTATATCTTTAAATATTTTTATAAACTGAAGCACACAAACGAGGTGTGCAACAAACTCATAAAAAAGAGCTTTCTTACCGAAAACGGCCTTTCGTTCGGCGACTCGAAAAGGTATTTCAGCGAGGATTTCAAGCTGAATATGGATATGCTCGCATACCTTTCGAAAATTTCTTTTGTAAAAGAGTGCTTTTATAACTACAACATATCCGAAAACGGCTATTGCAGAGCGGACGGAAGCACGCTTACGCGCATTCCCAAGATAAAAGCCGCGTTTGAAGACGCGCTGTCGGGTCCTTTCGACGAAAACTCCAAAAAGGCGCTGACGTGCGTTTCGGCGCTTACTCTGCTCTCCTACTGCGCAAAGGCGTTAAAGGAAAAAGACGAAAACAGCTCCTTCGTTTCGGACTTCCTCGACGACGGCTTTTTGAAAAAGTGTATTTCGGTTTCCATGCGCTATAAGAGCAACATAAAGCATTTCTGCCTTTATTTTCTCATGCGGTACGCGCCGAAAAAGGTTCGCATGCGCCTGCTTCTTCGTCATTTTCTGTTTGAAAAATGAATATTGTTAAAACCGTTCAAACCGCAAAGGAAACTTTGCGGTATTTTTGTACCCTTCTACAATATTATTTATGTTGCAAATTTCGATAATATATGTTATAATGTATTATCTATAACTATACATATTAATGCGCAAAAATTTTCGCGCGTGCGTGAGGGGATATTTTTGAACAGAAACAAGGCTTTTTTCTTCATACGTATAATTGAATTTTTCGGAGACGTGTTCCTCGAGCTTCTGGGGCTTTATCTTGCCCTCAAGGCGTCGGGGCTTTCGGCGCTTCCGTCCGAAAGCAACGCCCGTCTGTACGTTGTTTACGCGCTTTTGTTTTTGTTCTTCTTCTATCTTTTCGACCTTTACAAAGACAAGTCCCGCGCAAAAGACGAAATCATAGTGTCGGTGTTCTTCTCGACGCTCACGTCAACCCTCGGAGCGCTGCTTTTAAACGTTCTTCTCTCGTGGAATTATTCCTCCTTTTCGACGTGGATTTACCTGTTCCTCATCACCCTTGCTCTTTTGGAAGCGTGGAGGATGTTCACGACCGTGCTTTTCAACAGATTCAAGAAAAAGGAACGCACCGTTATTCTGGAGTCGATAAGAAGCGACACCGCGCTTGCGCGCAAGCTGAAATACTCCTCTCCCAACGTTGACGGCTCGTGGTACTATATGATAGACGACGAAAACGATGAGGAGGTCGAAAGCTTCGTAAAGTCGATACTTCCGTTAAACGACGCCGTCGTCATATCCCCGAAGCTAAACAGAGACGCGAGTGAAAAAATACTTGCGGGTGCTCTACTTCTGCACAGGCAGGTAAGCATTCCGGCGCAGATAGGCGACATCTATACCATGAACGCGCGCACGAGCCAATACGGCGACACGGTTCTCATCGTGAAAAACGGATTTGTCATCTCGACGTACGAAAAGTTCGTAAAAAGGGTGTTCGACGTGATTTCGTCGGTCCTTGCGCTCATTCTCTTCTCGCCGCTGTTTCTCATCTGCATGCTCTGGATAAAGCTCGACTCAAAGGGCCCCGCCTTTTATAAGCAGGAGAGATACACGATAGGCAAAAAGAAGTTTTTGCTTTACAAATTCCGCACGATGTACGAAAATGCCGAAAAAGACGGCGCGCAGTTCTCCACCAAAGACGACGCGAGAATAACCCGTGCGGGTAAAATCTTACGCTCGCTGCGCATTGACGAGCTTCCGCAGTTCATAAACATCTTGCGCGGAGAGATGTCCGTCGTGGGACCGCGCCCCGAAAGGCCCGTCTTTGCAGACGAATACTCCAAAACCGTCAAAAACTACGACCTGCGGTACCTTGTCAAAGCGGGGCTTACGGGTTACGCACAGGTTTACGGCAAATACAACACCAAAGCCGTGGACAAGATACTCATGGACTTAATCTACGAGGTCAACTTCTCGCTCATGCTCGACTTCAAAATCATAATTCTCACCTTCAAGACGGTGTTTATGCCGTCGGCGTCGGAGGGCGTCGACACCGAGACGGAGGATATGTTAAACACCGAAACGAGAGAGAGCAGGCGCGCCGAATATTCAAACCTTTTGGCAAAGGGTACCATGCACGCCTCCTCCGCAGACGAAAAAGAGAGTCTCCCGAAGGTGTCTGTCATAATTCCCGCCTATAACTGCGCGCCGTATATCGAAAGGTGCATAAACTCCATGCTCGGTCAGAACTACAAAAACCTCGAAATCGTCGTGATAAACGACGGCTCGACAGACGGCACGGACGGTATTTTAAAGGCGTACGGAGACAAAATCAAACTGCTCGAAAGCGACGCGAACCTCGGCGTTGCGCACGCCCGGAACCTCGGACTTGCGCACTCGACGGGCGACCTTGTGCTCTTCGTCGATTCCGACGACTCGCTTGTCGGAAATTCGGTCCCCGACCTTGTGAGATTCCGCGAGGAGACAAAGACCGACATCGTTCATTTTGCGTATAAAATCATAAAAGACTCGGGCGAAATCGCCTTTTCGGAAAACCTTTTCCGCACGAACGGCACCGTAACAAAGGAAAAATTCAAAAAAGAGGTTTATCCCTGCTTTATCAACGGAATAAGCTTAAACAGCGTGTGCTGCGCGATGTATTCGAGGTCCTGCGTCGAGGGAATAACCTTCCCGACCGGCATGAAGACGGCCGAGGACGCGATTTTCAACGTCCGCGCCTACACGAAAGCCGAAAGCGTGTCGTCGATAAGCATTCCCTATTACTGCTACTACCAGCACAAAAAGAGTCTTACCAACACCGGACTTTCGGTGCGCGAAAAGGCGAAATACAACAAAATGCTGTCGAAAGAGATAAAAAAGCACTTAAAAGAGTGGAAAATGAACAGTCTTTACTGGCGCGCCAAAGTGTCTTTGCGCCCCGTGGTCATTCTTTTCGACAAAATAATAAGAAAAATCTGAAAAAAGGGAGGAAAAGGCATGGTTCCGACGCTTGAAGCGTCAAAAAAAGGCAATATAAGTTTAGACTGCATTCTCGCCGGAATATATTTCTTCTGCCTTCCGTTTACGGTGGTTGAAACGCCTTTCGGCTCGCTTTTGAAGGTCGTGTCGATACCGATTATCGCTCTGCTCGTCGTGCGGCTCCTTATGGGAAAGAGCGAAATATCCCTGAACGGCGTTCATTTAACCTACGCGCTGTATATCCTTTATTCCTTCGTGTGTCTTCTCAATCTTTTCACGCCCGAGGCGTTCACGGCGGTAAAGGACATGCTTCTCGGCTTTGCGGCGATGATGGTAATAAGCATGCGCGTTTACACCAAAGAGGAGCGCGAGTTTCTCGAGCGGGTGTGGCTGATAATCGGTGCCGTCTGCATACTGATCGTAATTTTCAGCAACGAAGTCGTCGAGGAAAGGGCGGTAATAAGGGTTTTCGGCTTTATCGAGGACCAGAACCAGTTCTGCGCCTACTTCATAATGGCGTCGCTCTTGTGCATAAAGCGGCTCTTTGAGCGGAGAAAGCTGTTTGTCATCTATCTCGTGCTTCTCGTGCTTTGCTTTTACGCGGTGTTGAAAACCGGCTCGCGCGGCGGACTTATCGGAATACTTGCGGGGGTCGCGGCGTACCTCGTCGCCGGCATAAAAAGCAGAAAGGCGCGGCTTGCCGTGATAGCGTCGGGGCTTGTAATAGTTCTTCTCGTCGTCTTCGTGCTGTTTCCGCTGCTTCCCGAATCAATTCAGGCGCGGTACACGTTCGACGACGTAATACAGACCGGCGGAACGGGAAGAATCCCTATCTGGCGCAGTCTCTTGAAATACACGTTTGCCCGTCCCGAAAGGATAATAAAGGGCTCGGGAGTGCTCTCCTCCTACGACATACTGGAGCACGACCCGGAAATACTGCGCGGCAGCGTCGCGCACAACAGTTTTATTCAGATTTTCAGCGACCAGGGGCTTATCGGACTTCTTTTGTTCCTTTTCGTTGCGGCGTTCTGCCTCATAAAGCCGTGGAAGACCGAAAGAGTTTATTCCTGCGCGTTCATATCGCTCCTTGCGTTTTCCATGTCGCTGACGTTTTACACCTTCAAACCATATCTAAACATAATGATGATGTGCGCAATGTCCTTTGAGGACACCGTGCTTTCACAAACAAAACTACAAGAACGGGAGAATAATTGACCATGGCAACATTTTTGAAAAACTGCCTCTTGCGGCTCTTCAAGCTCAGATACGTCATATTCCTCATATGCGCCGCAATAATTCTTGCACTCGGCGCGTGGGGTTATAACTACTTCGTCAGAAGCAAGCTTATAACCATGACGATAGAGCTTAACTATCCGGGCTCGGAAAAGGGCTTAAACCCCGACGGAAGCTTTTTCGACATAACCGAATTCAAATCGGATTTTCTTATCGAAAAGGCAAAAAAGGGACTGCAGATTGAGGAAAACGACAACGAATTTTTAAAGACGCGCCTCACGTTTACGACCAACGTGCCGAACGACGTGTTCGACACCGTCGTGGAATCGGTTGAGAACAGCGAGACGAACGTCTTTCTGCCGACGACGTATTTTCTTTACTACTCGCAGAAAGACAAGTTCAGCAAAAACGAGACCTCGGCCTTTATGAACAACCTCGCGGGCGCGTACACCGAGCATTTTAACGATAAGTACACTCTTAAAAACGACCTGCTTTCGTTCGACGAAAACACCTACGACCTTAAAAAAGCCGACTATCTCGAGGCGTACGACCTGCTTTACAAAAAGACGACGTCGATGATTTCGCTCATCGAAAGCCACGAGGCGAAGGACAACACCTTCAAGTCGTCGGAGGGCTATAACCTCGGCATGATATGCGACATGTTAAGGCAGTTCAAGGACATAAACCTTGCAAACTACAATTCCTTCGTCGTGCAGAACGGCGTTTCAAGGAACAATTCGCTTTTCGTGGGACGTACCGAGCGGCTTATCGAGGACAAGACGCTCGACTATAACATTCTCGCCGAGGAAGCGAACGTAAAGAAGGACGCGCTTTCCGACTACGACGGAAACATCACCGCAAACGCCTTCATTCCCGCGGTAAACGAGGAGCGCGACTACTATATGGCGCGCACAAAGACGGGACTCGACTACGTTGCGGAGGAGGCGCAGAGCGCTCAGGTAAGGGCGGCGGTATTGCGCGCCGAGGTCGAGGAACTGAAAAATTATAACGAAAAATTCTCGTCCCACGCCTTTTCGGCAAAGGAAAATACCAAAAAAGCAGACTCGATGCTCGAAAACCTGACCGAACGGCTGACCGAGCTTTCCTCCTATGCAAAGAAGACCGACGACGAGTATCTCGAACACGAAACGCGCGACTACTTCAAGTTCAAGGTGTACGAGACGAGCGAAATCGGCGTTTCCTTCATAATCAAAATAACTCTTCTCGGCATTTTAATTCTCTGCGTTCTTATAATAACCTACGACTTCTTCGCGGAAGACAGGCAGAAAAAATTTCGGCAGAGAGAGCGGAATGCCATAGAAAAAGCAAAGAAAAATCTTCAGGTGTAAAGGCGGGTGAAAGATATGAAACTTACGATTTGGGATTTATTCCGCTTTTTGCTGAAAGGCAAATGGACGGTATTTACGGTAACGGTTCTCGCAACGGTTATAACGCTTGTTCTTGTAAACGCAAACCAGACCTACACCGCAAAGACGATAATACAGTACGCTGACAACTGCGTTTCCGAGGGCTATAACCTAAAGGGAGAGGCGTTTGACGCAAAGGAGATAATTTCGCCTTCCGTAATGCTTCGCGTGCTTGAGGATACGGGACGCTCCTCTCAGAAAATGGACCAGATAAGAAACAAAATCACGATAACGCCGATTTACGACACCGCAAAGGTTGCGCTCAAAGAGGCAAACCAGAAAAACGGCGTGGAATACGAGTATTTCCCCAACACCTTCTGCGTTGAATACGACGGCACGCCGTCGTTCGAGCAGACGAGGTCGACGCTCAACAGCGTAATAAACAACTATTTCGACTACTATGCAAAGACCTATCTGTACCTCGCTTCGGTAAAGGAGATAGACTACTCGCTGACGGAGCAGGACTTCGACTACATAGAGCAGGCGGAGCTCATAAACAATAACATAAAGAGCGCCGTTTCGGCTCTCAGCAGTTATTCCCGCGACAGCGACAACTATCTGTCCCCGACCAACGGCGTATCCTTCAACGTGCTTATAAATAACTTCAACCATATAGAAAATTACCTTCTCCCCGAAATATTCGAAAAGATATATACCGGCCCCGTTACCAAAAACAAGGCGCTTATAGACAATAAATACGTCGAGAGAAGAGAAGAATATCTCAGAAACAAGGAGAGCGCCGAATATCTCGCCGAAAAGACAAAGGAAAAGATGGACGCCTACGTCGAGGCAAACCTCACGGTGCCCAACGCCTACCACGACTCCGAAGCATACTCCGACGCGGAGCTCGGAATAATAAAGGACGTTGACAGGACCTTTAAGGTAACGACCGAAAGAACGCTTTACGACTCGCTTTTCAAGAACTACGCAAACAGCCTTGCGGAAGCAAGGACCAACGCGCTGCTCGCCGAAGAGTGCGACAACGTGTTAAAGCGCTTTGAAGAAAATTCCAACCCCGAAAAGACGGCGGCAAACGCCGCCGAGGTGGAAGCCCTCATAGAAGAGTGCCTGGAGGAGCTCCGCCCGATATATAAAGACACGTTTGACGTGATAGACGACTATAACGCGTCCCTCGTGCCGAAACATATAACCAAACTGTGCGATATATGCTATTTCCCGAAGTATAATTACCTGCTGTTCGCGCTTGTCGGCTTTATCGCGGGATTCGGACTTTCGTGCATTCTCGTTATAGCGTTTGAAACCTACGCCCTCTTCAAAAAAGCCGAGAAAAACGGCAAAAACTCTTAAAAGGGGATTTTGTAAGGCTTGAAAAAGAAAATTCTTATTGCCAATAACAATCTGCATATCGGCGGCATACAGAAGTCGCTCGTAAATCTCCTTTGGGAGATAAAGGACGGCTACGACGTAACGCTGTATCTATCGTGCTTTTCGGGAGAGCTCTGCGGAGAAATTCCGGAAGGAATAAGGATAATTACGGGAAACAGATATACGCAGATAATGGGAATGGAGTTTTCGGAAGCGAAAAAGGCGGGCTTTTTCCCGTTTCTGCTGAGGTTTACCTGCACCGTCATCACAAAGCTTTTCGGCTTCGACAAGGTGTTCCGCTTTCTCTCAAAAAGGCAGAAAATCGAGGAAAAGTACGACGCCGCCATATCCTTTATGCAGAACAGCAACGGGCACTACTTTTACGGCGGAATAAACTATATCGTGCTGAACAGCGTAAACGCCGACAAGAAAATCTCGTTCGTGCACTGCGATTTCGGGCATTACGACGGAAACAACAAAATAAACAGGGAGCAGTATAAAGAATTCGACGAAATCGCCTGCGTCTCCGACAGCGTGGCAAGAAACTTCATTTGCGCCGTGCCCGACGTAAAAGATAAGGTTCATACGGTTTATAACTGCTATAATATCGGCAAAATAAAGGAGCTTGCAGAAGAGCAGGTGCCGGAAAAATTCGAAAAAGACCGCGTAAACATCTTTTCGGCTTCCAGAATCAGCCCCGAAAAGGGCATTTCGAGAATGATTCCGGTACTCAAAAAGCTCAAAGACGACGGATTCCTCTTTTCGTGGTACGTCGCCGGCAAAAAGGGCGCCGATCACGGAAAAACGGATTCTCTCATTAAGGAAAACGGCATGTCCGACTGCGTTTTCCTGCTCGGAAGCAAACTTAACCCGTATCCCTACTTCAAAATGGCCGACCTCGTGCTCGTTCCTTCGTATAACGAGGCGTCGCCGATGGTCTTCGGGGAAGCGGAAATATTGGGAACCAAAGTCCTCTCGACCGACACGCTTTCGGCAAAGGAAATGGTCGAAGAAAGGGATATCGGCTTCGTATGCGAAAACTCCGAAAGCGGTCTTTACGAAAAGTTAAAATACCTGCTTGAAAATAAGGAGCTTTTGTCGCATTACGAAAGAGAATTTTCGAACGAAAAGGCGAAAAAGCAGTTCGATGCGCTCATAAACGGCTGAAAAGCACGGTTTTGTGATATATTTTCATATTTTTTAATAATAATAAACCGGGGGAAAAAACATGTCCGAAAACAATTTTTTTGCGTCGCCTCTTGAAAATCTGGCGTCAAAATTCAGAAGTCTGCCGGGAATAGGCAAAAAAACGGCATACCGCCTCGCCTTCGCCTTAATCGACTTTCCCGAACAGAAGGCGCTCGACTTCGCAAACGCCATAATCGAAGCCAAAAAGAAGATAAAAAAGTGCTCGGTGTGCGGAAACATCTCCGACTCGGAGCTCTGCCCCGTCTGCGCCGACAGAAAGAGAAATAAAAAGCTTATCTGCGTAGTCGAGGACCCGAGAGACGTGGCGGCGATAATGAAAATTTCGGAATACGGGGGCGTCTTTCACGTGCTGGGAGGACTTTTGTCCCCGCTTGAAGGCAAAACCCCCGAAATGCTCAATATAAAGAATTTGCTTTCGAGAATAGACGAACTTCTGAAAACCGAAAAGCCGAAGGATATCGAAATAATCATCGCGACAAACCCGAGCGTAGAGGGAGACGCGACGGCGATGTATCTGTCAAGGCTCATAAAGAATTTCGGAATAAAGGTAACCCGCCTCGCGTACGGACTTCCCGTCGGAGGAGATTTGGAATACGCCGACGAAGTAACGCTTGAACGCGCGCTTTCCGGCAGAAACGAGATGTAAGTTATCAACAAAGTAACAATAGGTTTTCAACCGCGTTGTTGATAATTTCCGTAAAATAATCAACCGGTTTTCAACATAATTTCAACTGATTTTTAACCGGAAACGCCGATTTTTTCAACAGTAAAAAAACGGTAAAAAAGGCATTTTTTCCACATTTCCACAGTTTCAACACCGCCTACTACTACTACTTACTTTTATGTTAAATAATATTTTTTATAAAAAAAC
>JAGADB010000101.1 GCA_017613815.1 Clostridia bacterium
ATCCTCCATAAAGGTGTCTCCCGCGGGCGCAAGGTGGCACAAATTCGGCGTTTTCGCCGAAATTGCGTTGGATTTGTCGAGACTTATCTCGATTCCCGCCTCGTGCGCTATCGCGGGCAGGTGAAGCATGGTGTTTGTCGAACATCCCAGCGCCATATCGACGGTTTCCGCGATTTCAAACGCCTTTTCCGTCATGATGTCTCTCGGTCTTATGTTCTTTTCCACGAGAGTCATTATATGCATGCCCGTCTGCTTTGCAAGGCGTATGCGCGCTGAAAGCGGTGCGGGTACCGTGCCGTTTCCGGGGAGCGCCATGCCTATCGCTTCGGTAAGGCAGTTCATGGAGTTTGCCGTATACATTCCCGAGCACGAGCCGCAGGAGGGGCAGGCGTTCTGAGTGTAGTTTTCTACCTCTTGTTCGTCTATTTTTCCCGCGTAGTACGCGCCCACGGCTTCAAACATATGACTCAGACACGTTCTTCTTCCGTCTTTTAAGTGTCCCGCAAGCATGGGGCCGCCGCTGCAGAATATCGTCGGAACGTTCAGTCTTGCCGCCGCCATGAGAAGTCCCGGTACGTTTTTGTCGCAGTTGGGAATCATGACGAGCCCGTCGAACTGGTGCGCGATACACATCGCTTCCGTCGAATCGGCGATAAGGTCTCTCGTTACGAGGGAATACTTCATTCCGATATGTCCCATGGCTATTCCGTCGCATACCGCGATTGCCGGGAACATAATCGGCGTTCCGCCCGCAAGGCGTACTCCCGCCTTTACGGCGTCTGTAATTTTATCGAGATTCATATGTCCCGGCACTATTTCGTTAAAAGAGCTTACAACGCCTATAAGCGGCCTTTTTATCTCTTCTTCCGTAAGTCCGAGGGCATACATCAGACTTTTGTTGGGAGCGCGTTCCACGCCCTTTTTAATATTATCCGAGTTCATATTTTTACCCTTTTCGTAATTTTTTTATTATTTGGAAGCGCTGTCAAGGTCGGTGTCGTTCTTCCAGAGCATCTGCTCGCGCAGCTGTTTGCCTATAACTTCCATGGGATGCTTTGCAAGAAGTTCTCTCTTTGAATTGAAGAAGCATCTGCCGTTCTTGTTTTCGGCAATCCACTTGCTTGCGAACGTTCCGTCCTGAATGTCCGCGAGAACCGCCTTCATATTGGCTTTTGTCTGTTCGTAGGGAAGTACTCTCGGTCCCGATACGTATTCGCCGTATTCGGCGGTGTCGGAGATAGAGTAGTTCATAGCCGCAATACCGCCCTTGTTTACGAGGTCGATAATGAGCTTCATTTCGTGTATGCATTCAAAATATGCGTTTTCGGGCTCGTATCCCGCTTCAACGAGGGTTTCAAAGCCGCATTTCATGAGGTCTACCACGCCGCCGCAGAGAACAGCCTGTTCGCCGAAGAGGTCTGTTTCTGTCTCGTCGTGCATAGTCGTTTCCATAATGCCGGCTCTTGCGCCGCCGATGCCTGCGATATAAGCAAGCGCGATGTCGTAAGCCTTTCCGGTTGCGTTCTGTTCAACGGCAACGAGGCACGGAACGCCCTTGCCCGAAACGTACATACTTCTTACGGTATGTCCGGGGCCCTTGGGAGCCGCCATGAACACGTCGACGTCTGCGGGAGGAACTATCTGCTTATAGCGGATGTTGAATCCGTGTGCAAAAGCTATTGCCTTGCCTGCCGTGAGGTAGGGGGCGATTTCCTTTTTGTAAACGTCAGCCTGAACCTCGTCGTTGATGAGGATCATGATGATGTCCGCCTTCTGTGCGGCTTCGGCAACGGTATATACCGAAAATCCGTCTTTTTCCGCAACGGGCCATGATTTTCCGCCTTTTCTGAGTCCGACGATTACGTCGCAGCCCGAGTCGCGCAGATTGAGCGCGTGAGCGTGTCCCTGAGAGCCGTAGCCGATAATTGCGATTGTTTTTCCGTTCAGTTTGTTAAGGTCGCAGTCCTTTTCATAATACATTTTTGCCATAGTCAAATTCTCCTCTTTCCTTTGTTTTATCATAAATTGTTTGGATACCGCGTTCAATCGAAACGGCGCCCGTTCTTACGAGTTCCGCTATTCCGAATTCTTTAAGTATATTTTCAAGTCCCTGGTTTTTCTGGTCGTCGCCTATCATGGCAAGCGTTATCGAGCCGAGCGAGACGTCGATTATCTGGGCTCTGAAAATGTTTGCTATCTGTATGATTTCGCTTCTTCTTTCGCCGTCGGCGACTAAGAGTTTTATCATAATAAGCTCTCTTCTTATGGAGTTGTCTTCGTCAAGTATCTTTACGCTGTGCACGGGGAAAAGCTTTCTTAACTGGTTCGACAAAAGCGTTATATGCTCTTTGTCGGTAAGAATTTCAACGGTTATACGCGAAGTGTCGGGGGAATCGGTGGTTCCCACCGCAAGAGACTCTATATTGTAGCCTTTGCGGGAAAACAGTCTTGAAACCTGCGAAAGAACTCCTGCTTCGTTGTCGACGAGGACGGCAAGCGTCCATCTCTTTACAGTACTCATTTTTTCTCCCTTTCTCTTACTTTATGATGAATTCCGTTATATGACCGCCGCCGTTTACCATGGGACGAACCATCTCGTCCATATCTATGACGCAGTCGACAACGTATCCGTGTCCCCATTCAAACGCTTCTTTTATCGCTTCCTCAAGCTCGGTTACGTTTGAAACCCTCTTGCCTTTCAGTCCGTAAGCTTCGGCAAGCTTTACAAAATCGGGGCCTCTGTCAAGCGTCGTCTGGGAATAGTGCTTTTTGTATATGAGATTCTGCCACTGCCTTACCATGCCGAGCGACCTGTTGTCGAATATGAACGTGATTACCGGCACGTCGTAATACTGCTCGGTGCAGAGCTCGTTGCAGTTCATACGGAAACTGCCGTCGCCGGTGATGTGGATTACCGTCTTGTCGGGATTTCCGACCTTTGCGCCGATTGCGGCTCCCAAGCCGAAGCCCATCGTTCCGAATCCGCCGGACGTTAAGAGCTGTCCCGCATAGTCAAAGTGGAAGTGCTGTATCGCCCACATCTGATGCTGTCCCACGTCGGTCGATACTATCGTATCCTGCGGGAAGAGCTTTGCTATCGACGAGAGTATCTGCTTGGGCGTGAGCTTGTTTCCGCCTTCGTCGTACTCAGTCTCGGTCTTGAAGCTGAAAACGTACTTCTTCCACTCGTCGTGGTGCTGGTTTTCAAGCCGTTCGTTGAGCATCGAGAGCACCTTTTTCGCGTCGCCTATTATGTGGTGGTCGGTAAGCACGTTTTTGTTTATTTCCGACCTGTCTATGTCTATCTGAACGATTTTCGCCTGCTTTGCGAAAAGCTCGGGGTTGAGCGCAACTCTGTCGGAAAATCTGCAGCCGACCGCTATGAGAAGGTCGCATCCGTCGCACGCCATATTAGACGCCTGGCTTCCGTGCATGC
>JAGADB010000102.1 GCA_017613815.1 Clostridia bacterium
CTGAAAAAAATACCTGTTTTCAACGTGTGTTTTCCTTTCATTTCTTTCTCCGTATCGTAAAAATCTTTATGGACGTATATTAAAGCAGGACAAAAAAGTTAAAATAACGCTTGAAAAAATCCCTCGTTTTGCCCCGCGGGACATATCGCACCGGAAGGCGCAATTCATTGTCTTATAAGTTTTACAACAGTCTCGACGTGCCCCGTCCTCGGAAACATGTCAACCGCCTCGGCGCACACCGCTTTGTATCCGCATTTTTCAAATTCCGCAAGGTCGCGCGCAAGCGTCGCCGGGTCGCAGGAAACGTAAACTATGCGCTTCGCGCCGAAAGACGCGATTTTCCGCACGCTTTCGATGCCGCAGCCCTTTCTCGGCGGGTCTATCGTGATAACGTCGGGAGAAATGCTTTTAAGTCTCCCGTCGTCGAGCGATTTCTGTGCGTCAATGCAGAAAAATTCCGCGTCAACGCCGTTTTCAGAAGCGTTGTATTTTGCGTCTTCTACCGCGCTCTGCACGATTTCGACGCCGAAAAGTTTTGTATCGCTTTCCGCAATGCATATTCCGACGGTGCCTGCGCCGCAGTAAAGGTCGAGCAGGGTTTCGCCGCTTGAGAGGGACGCGTATTTTTTCGCAATTCCGTAAAGAATTTCCGCGCCGCCGCGGTTTACCTGATAAAATGAGGCGGGGGATATGCGGAATTTCTTTCCGCAAAGCTCGTCGTATAAATAGCCGTCGCCGTAAAGCACTCTCCATTTTTCGCCGAGCACGGCGTTGGTCTTCTTTTTGTTTATATTCACGAGAATTGAGCAAATTTGCGGATATTTTGACGTAATAAATCCGCAAAACCGCTTTTCCGCCTCTTCCGAGCCGAAAAAGCTTCCGTTTACGATGAGGGTGATAACAATGCTCCCGTCTTTTGCCGACCTGAGATAAATTGCGCGCAAAACGCCGGCGGACTCCGCCTCGTCATAGGCGGAAATGCCGTTTTTTTCGGCAAAACCGACGGTATCCGTCCTGATTTTCGCAAAATCCACGTTGCTTATCGCGCAAAAAGCGTGTTCGACTATGCGGTGGGACTTTTCGGCGTAAAATCCCGATATAATGCCTCCGTCTTTGGACGGAGAAACGGGATAAACCGCCTTGTTTCGGTATCCGCACGGCGAAAAGCCGTGAAATGCCGAAATTTTCAGGTCAAGACCGCCGATATGCGAAAAAGCGTCGTTTACGTGGGCTTCCTTGAGGGCGCATTCCGCCTCGTACGAAATGTGCCGGAAGGTGCAGCTGCCGCATTTTCCGAAAACAGGACAGTCGTCGGCGGTTCTGTCCGCCGACGACTGTAAAACGGTGTCAATTATTGCAACGGCATAATTTTTTGTAACTTTTATGATCTTCGCGCTGACCGCGTCGCCCTTGCAGGCGCTCTTAACGAATACGGCATATCCGTCGATATGGGCTACACCGTATCCTTTGAGAGTTGTAGAGGTAACCTGAAGTTCAAAAAAGTCGTTCTTTTTCAAATTGCCGTTTCCTTATATATTATTCAGCTTCTTCCGCGTTTTCCGCATCTTCGGCCGCTTCGGCTTCTTCCGCGGCAATCGCCTCGTCGTGAGCCTGCTTCAGTTCGTTAATATAGGCGTTTGCTTCGTCAACCGCCGGCTGAACGAGAGCTTCGTCGAGTTCGGACTTTTCCATCTTTCCGCGTTCTTCCGCGATAAAATCTCTGAAGTCTTCGATCATATTGTCGTAGTACTCGTTGGTGTAAACGATGTCTTCGTCGTCTATCGGGAGTCTCTTTATGATGTGGTAGCCGTAAGACGATTCAACGAGGTCGCTGATTTCGCCTTCTTTGAGTGCGAAGGAAGCGTCCTTGAACGCCTGAGTAAAGGTGGAAGTATCGTTGAAGTAGTAACCGTCGGGGTTAGATGCCGCGCCGGGATCTTCGTTGAATTCATCTATGAGCTCGTCAAAATCTTCGCCGGCGTTTGCCTTGTCGAGAATTTCCTTTGCCTTGGTGTAGGTTTCCGCCTTCTGCTCTTCGGTGAGCTCCTCGCCTTCGGTAACTTCCGGGAAGGAAACGAGGATGTGTTTAACTCTGACGTAATTGTTGTCGTTGAAGAAATCGAGCGTCGTCTTCTTTATGTCGTCAAATCTCTCTCCGCCTTCGAGGTAGAGGTACTGCTGAATCTTGTTGTAAAGCTGATAGAGTATCTCGTTTTCGAGCAGATAGTACTGCGTGATATTGTAGTTTTCTTCAAAGGTCGCCTCGTAGTCGTCGCCGTACTGTTCTATCAGGCTGTCGTACGCGGACATGATGTTGGTGTCAAATTCTTCCTCGGTAAATCCGATGCCCTTTTCTCTCGAAAGCTTAACGATGAGGGATTCCATTTCAAGAGCCTCGTCTATCGCGCTGTTGAAGGACTCTACGAGGTCGTCGTAATTCTGCCAGTCGTATCCGGAGTAGTTTGCGAAGTTCTTGGAATAGTTGACGTAGTAGTATCTGTACTGCGAATAAGTGACGTCAACGCCGCCTATCTTCATAACGGAAAGTTTGTCTTCTTCCTTTGCGCCGACTTTTTCTTCAACAAGCTTCATCGCTTCGTCGAACAGTATGAGTTCGCCGGACGAAAGATTGGCTTCATTATTTTCGGTGTTTTCATTGTTTTCAACGTCTGTTTCTCCGCCGTTTTCCGTCTTGGTGCAGGAAGCAAAAAGCGTAACGAGCATGAGACAAGCGAGAATTAATGCTAAAATTTTCTTTTTCATTTTGTAAAATTCCTTTCATTTTGCCTTAAAAGCAATTATATTATATAACATTGAGTATAATACATTCCCAATATGAAAAATATGTGAATAAATTTCACAATTTACAATTTGTACAAATTTATATTTTATATAAGTGATAATATTAATATTGGAGTAGAATGCAAAAACGGAAAAGAGGAGGAAAAAAATGAACGCGGATATCCTGAAAATGCCCGTAACCGACTTAAAAGGCATAAGCAGCACAAGAGCGAAGCTTTTTGCAAAGCTTGACGTGTATACCGTGTACGACCTTTTGAACTTTTTTCCGAGAATGTACGTAAACCGCGGCGAAATACGCGAAGTGCTGGATTTTACGGGCGAAGGCAAGGCGCTTTTCGCGCTTGAGGTTACAAAACCGCTGTCGAGCGCCCGCATAAAATCGAAAAAGACGGGCAGAGCCATGACTGTGCAGCGCTTTTCCGCCGCCGACAGCACGGGAACGGTGAAAATCACCTTTTTCAACAGCGAATTTCTGAAAAACACCTTTATAACCGGCAGAAAATTCCTCTTTTACGGCGAATTGGAGCGTACCGCAAGGGGAATTTCCATGACCTCGCCCGAGTACGAGCCGTATTACGAGGCGTCGGGATATTCGAGCATAGAGCCGGTCTATCCGCTGACGTCGGGAATAACCAAAAAACTCATAAGCTCGTGCGTAAGGCAGGCGCTTGATAACTTCAAGGAAAGCATAGAAGACGGACTTGAAGCGGATATCGTGAAAAGAAACGGCTTTATGCCGTATTACGAGTCTCTCTGCGAGGTGCACTTCCCGACAGACGAAAATTCCCTTAAAAACGCAAGAAAACGCCTCGCATTCGAGGAACTGTACAATTTCTACCTGAAAATGCTCTTTTTGAGCGATAAATCGAGAAAAGGACGCGCCTTGCGTATAAATTACCCCGATATGAAAAAATTCGTGTCGGCTCTGCCGTTTACGCTGACCTATCCGCAGAAAAGGGCGATACAGGATATACTTAAAGATATTTCGCTCTCGTCAAATCCCGAAGAAAGCGAAACGAAAAAGAAGGAAAAATACGCGCCGCCCGCAAGAAGACTCATACAGGGCGACGTCGGCAGCGGAAAGACCGTCGTTGCGTGCGCGGCTCTCTACGCCTGCGCCGAAAGCTCGTATCAGGCGCTTCTTATGGCGCCCACGGGCATACTTGCAAGACAGCACTACGAGAGCATAGGAAAACTGCTGTCGAAGTTCGGAATAAGAACGGTTCTTCTCGTCGGCGGAATGAAGGCGTCGGAAAAGAGGGAGACCCTCTCGCTTATAGAAAGCGGAGAAGCGCAGGTAGTCATAGGAACGCATGCGCTCATAGAGGAAAACGTGAAGTTCAAGAACCTTGCGCTTGCGATAACCGACGAACAGCACCGCTTCGGCGTAATGCAGAGAAAGGCGCTCGAAGATAAGAGCGAAAAGGATTTGAAACCGCATACCGTCGTAATGTCGGCAACCCCGATACCGAGAACGCTCGCACTCATAATGTACTGCGACCTCGACATAAGCGTAATCGACGCCATGCCGGTAGGCAGAAAACCCGTCAAAACCTACGCCGTCGGCACGGATATGCGTTCAAGAGTATATAAATTCATAGCGTCTCAGGCGGACGAGGGAAAACAGAGCTATATCGTCTGCCCGCTCGCCCAAGAGAGTGAGGAAACGCTCATGGCGGGATACGAGATGAAGGCGGCGAAGGAGTATTGCGACTCGCTTAAAAACACGCCGCTCGGAAAGCTCAACACCGTCTATATCCACGGAAAAATGAAGCAGCAGGAAAAGGACGAAATGATGGAACGCTTTGCAAGCGGCGATATAGACGTGCTCGTCTCCACCACCGTAATAGAAGTCGGGGTAAATAACCC
>JAGADB010000103.1 GCA_017613815.1 Clostridia bacterium
CCAGCTCGAGAACACCTCGTCGGCGTGGTGGTGGTCGTGGTCGTGGCAGCCGCACGCGCAGTCGTCGGGATGTTCATGGTGCTCATGCTCATGCTCGTGTTCATGTTCATGCTCGTGTTCGTGTTCATGTTCGTGCTCGTGTTCATGTTCATGCTCATGCTCGTGAAGCATCTCTTTGAGCTCGTCTTCGAGGGATTTTGCGCTCTCCATAGCCGAGAGAATCTGCTTTCCGTCGAGTTTGTCCCACGGAGTCGTTATCATGGACGCGTCTTTGTTGTGTTCTCTCAAAATTTCGATGCATTTATTCAGTTTTTCCTCGGAAATATCCGAAGTTCTGCTGAGAACTATAGTTTTTGCAAATTCGACCTGGTCGGAGAAGAATTCGCCGAAGTTTTTCATATACATCTTGCACTTGTTGGCGTCAACGACGGCAACCGCCGCGTTCAGCGCCGATTTTCCGTTCTCTGCGCCCATTACCGCCTTTATTACGTCGCTGAGTTTGCCGACGCCCGACGGCTCTATGAGTATTCTGTCCGGCGCGAACTTTTCAAGCACCTCGGAAAGCGCCTTTTTGAAGTCGCCGACCAGACTGCAGCAGATACAGCCCGAGTTCATCTCGTTTATCTGTATGCCCGACTCCTTTAAAAATCCGCCGTCGATGCCGGTTTCGCCGAATTCGTTTTCTATAAGCACGAGTTTTTCGCCTGAGTACGCTTCAGATATAAGTTTTTTAATAAGCGTCGTCTTGCCTGCGCCCAAAAAACCCGAAAATACGTCTATTTTTGTCATTTTGCCCTTGTCCTTTCAGTTTAGAAGTCCTTTATTATATAAATACCTATACATAGTATATTATATATCACCGAAAGCAAAAAAGCAAGAATATTATACCGGAAAAAACAAAGTTTTTTAAGACAAAGCGCCCCTTTTTCCGCCCGTATTCCCTCTTTTCTCCCCTTTTTTCCGAAAAGTTTTTTTAGATGTGAATATTCATTTTACAATTCCCGCATTGAAAAAATCGAACATTTGTGCTATAATTATTATATCAAACAGCAAAGGAGAGAGGAAAAAAATTGAGCGAAATCATCGTCGCCCTCATAGGACTTGCCGGCAGTGCGGCAGGCTCGCTCTGCGGAATAATCGTGTCGGGAAAGCTCACCGAATACAGATTAAAGCAGCTCGAAATGAAGGTCGAAAAGCACAACTGCCTCATTGAAAGAACCTACGCTCTTGAAGAAAAGACCGTCGTCTGCGGCGAAAAGCTGAAATCGGCTGAGCGCAGAATAGAAAATCTTGAACGCAAGAGCGAATTATCAAATAAATAAAATTCAAGGAGAAAATATGAAAAAATATCTTAAAAAATTCACGAGCAGAAAGTTTCTTGCGCTTCTTGCGGGATTTACCGCGGGAGTTTATATGATTTCCTGCGGAAACGTTGCCGAGGGAACGACGGCAATCGTCGCCTCCGTCGTGTCGTATCTCGCGTCGGAAGGGCTCATAGACGCAAAGAACGCGAATTCTTCCACGGAAGAAAAGGAATAAGAAATCAAACCGGGACGCCGCGTGCGGCGTCCCGATTACCTTTATTCGGTTATAATTGCAAATCAGTCGGCGACGTCGACGTCGGGAATTATCATGATTTCGTATCCCGGATACATCGCGCCCACCTCGCCGTGCAAGGTCTTTATCGCTTCTTTTCTGTCCGCGTCAAAGCTTATGACGACGTCGAAGCGTATCGTCTTTTTTTCGGTGTCGGCGTAAAAGCCGTGCATCTGCAAAGCCCATTCGTGCTCCATTACCGCCTTCTGAACGGCGTTTCTTATCTGCGACGCCTCGTCGTTCGAGGTGTTGAAAGAATATACGCCGATGCCTGTCAGAATAACTCCCGTCTTTTGAAAGACGTCGGTCTGTATTTTACGCGTAATGCGGTCGACGTCGTCCACGTTCAGCGTATCGGGAAGTTCGACGTGTACCGAGCCGTAGTTTTTGTTCGGTCCGTAGTTGAAAAGCGTGATGTCGTATGCGCCGAGCACCGATTCCTCTTCGCATATTATGCTTTTCAGCTCTTTAATCGTCTCTGCGTCCTCGCGCTTTCCGATAATGTCGTTGAGCGTTTCGGTCATCATTTCAAATCCCGCTTTGATGATAAATAACGAGATTACAACGCCCACGTACGCTTCAAGAGATATGCCCCAAATAAGAAATATAATTGCCGATGCAAGCACCGAGGAGGAAAGAACCGCGTCAAACAGCGCGTCGGACCCGGAAGCTGTGAGCGCGCCGGAATTTACCTTTTTTCCCTGCCTTTTTACATACATGCCTAAAATCAGCTTTACGACGATGGCAACGGAAATTATAATTATCGAAACCGCGCTGTAATCGGCTTCTTCGGGATTGATGATTTTCTTTACCGATTCCACAAGCGACGTGAAGCCCGCGTAAAGCACGAGCGCCGCGACGGTCATGGAGCTTAGGTATTCTATTCTGCCGTAGCCGAGCGGATGTTTTTTGTCCGGCTGTTTGGAACCTAATTTTGCGCCGATAATGGTAACGACCGACGACAGCGCGTCGGAGAGGTTGTTTACCGCGTCGAGTATTACGGCGATGGAGTTCGATACGAGCCCGACAAACGCCTTGAAGCCGACGAGAAACAGGTTCGTAACAATGCCTGTTATACTTGTTCTTACAATCGTTTTTTCACGGTTTTCAACCAAAGCTTCCATGTCCGAATTTTGTTCTTTTGTCATTATTCTATCTCCTTTTTAATAGCTTAATCTTTACAAATCGAGTTTTTCAAACTTTTTCTGTGCGGACTTCAAAGAAATCACGGTTGCGAAAACGTATATCGCAAACGCCGCAAGCAGAATTATAAGCTGCAAAGGCAGTTTTTCCGTCGTATTGAGAAATTCAAGTCCGGGAATATGGTGAAGGACCTCGGATATGCCGATTATTATAAACGCTCCGACGATAAATTCCACGAACGGTTTTGCGAATTTGTACGCCGTCTTATAAAAAGGTCCGACGAAGATTACGTTGAAAAGCGCGAAAACCAAAAGCATCCACGCAAGATACACGGGATTTGAGTTCATCATCGGGTTGTTCGCATAAGGCGCGGCTTCCGAAAGGTACGCCATACGGATAAACGTAAACACAGCCGAAAGTAAAAACGCTGCGCCCTGAATAAAGCACACGAATATGAATCTCGCCTTGACGACGTCTTTTTTGTCTATCGGCAGAAGCACCGTATAAAGCACGTCGTTCGTCTCTCTGCCGTTCTGGAAGGTGTGAAAAATTCCGAAGCAGATGAAAAACGCGCTTACAAGTATCGGGTAGCCCGGAATGAACGCCATTACCGAAAAAAGGATGAAAAGATAGCTTAAAATACTCGACGAAAGCCGAATTTCCTTAGTCAGCAAATTTTTCATGATAATCCTCCTTTTCGTATCTCAGCATGATTTCTTCGAGGTTGCTTCCTTCGCCGCGCTCTCTGTGCTCCGAAACGAAGTCTTCCGTCTTCTTCGACGCTATGAGTTTTCCGTTTTTTATGTAGGTTATAAAATCTGCGCATTTGTCGAGGTCGGACGTGATGTGCGTCGAAAAGAGGATCGCGACTCCGCGGTTTTTGAGCTCGGTAAAGATGTCGAGAAGCTCGTCGCGCGAAACGGGGTCGAGTCCCGAAGTCGGCTCGTCCAAAATCAAGAGCTCCGCCTTGTGAGAAAGCGCTACTGCGAGGTTGAGTTTGACTTTCATGCCTTCCGACAGCTCCATGGGCGTTTTGCGAGGGTCGAGCGAGAAAATATCCATATATTTTTTATACGCATTTTCGTCCCAATTATCGTAAAAACGGCGGGTAACCCCGATTATGTCGGAAATTTTCTTTCTCGGATAATAGTTCACCGCGCCGCCGGCAAAACCTATGCGCTGCTTTATCTCCTTTTCGTTTTCCGAGAGCGTCTTTCCGAAATAGCGGATGGAGCCCGAATCGGGATGCGTGATGTTGAGAATCGATTTGAGCGTCGTCGTTTTTCCGGCGCCGTTGCGGCCTATAAAGCCCATGATACTGCTTTCGCCGAGCGTGAAGGACACGCTTTCCAGGCGGAAAGCGGGATATGTTTTTACGAGGTTTTCAACTTCAAGAACCGGAGTCATTTTTTGCCCTCCTCAAAAACGGTTTTTGTTATTTTTTCAAAGGTGTCTTTCGGCGGAATCGCAATTCCGCGCTTTTCGTCGCCGAGAAGTATCAGCGTGTCGCCGGGATTTATCGAAAAAATATCCCGCGCTTCTTTGGGAATGACTATCTGCCCTTTTTCGCCGACTTTCACGGTCCAGGCGTATTTTCCCTTCGGCATTTCTCCATCTCCTTTTGGTATGATTTGTTATACAAATCATACCACCGTTTTTTAAATTTGTCAAGAAAAAATGAAAAGAACCGTAATGAAATTACGGTTCTTTTTTGTTTGTAATTCGTTTATGAGAACAGTCCGAACAAATTCAGAAGGTTTTTGCCGCTTTTCCCTTTAACCGAAAAGGCGTCTGCCGAAAAATCCGCGATATTGCAGAGAATTTCCGCGGTTTCGGCGCGCGTAAGCGCGCTTCCCGGCAAAATTTCGTCATATCCCGTGCCGTTCATTATTTCTGCCGAGACGAGGTTTGACATCGCGCTCTTCGCCCATTCGGGACACTCCGCAAAATCCGAAAAGTTTTCACACGCGTTTTTTCCGTCGGGCAGGTTCAGTATTCTGTCGACGATTACGGCGCACTCCGCTCTGGTTATCGGCTCGGTGCTTTTGAAAACCGTCTTTCCGTCTTCGGTATAGCCGGCTGCGATGCCCTTTTTCCTTGCGTATTCGGCGTAGCTCTTTATATTTACGGGAATATCCCCGTCGTCGTCAAAGCCTGTTTTGCTCACAAAACTTATTTCCGGTTCAAACCCTGCCGAAATGAGCGAAAGCGCGAGAAAATCGCCTCTCGTTACCGTTTCGTCGGGGTTAAAATTATATTCCCCCGTATCCGCGTCGGTTTTTACGTTCATGAGCCCGACGGATACCGTTTTCTGCACGGAATTGCTCGCCCAGTGCTCCTTCATATCGTCGATTTTCACGTCAAGCACGGGTTTTGACACGGTTATATTGATTTTAGAGCAGTTGCCCCTGTTTCCGTAGCAGTCGACCGCCGAATATTCAAAGCTGTCCTTTCCGGTGTAGCCGGAGGCGGGAATATAGCGGAAATATCCGCTCGTGTCGCCCGCAAGGCTCAGATAGCCGTGTTCGGGATAGGAAACCACCTCAAACGTCATCTCGTCGCACTCGGGATCGGAGGCGGGCAGGAATTTGTAAACGGAGGTCTCCTCAAACGTCGAAATCTCTTTTTCACGGCAGACCGGCGCGAGATTTACGCTTTCAAGCACGTTTATCACGACCTGCGACATGGTTTTTCGGCTTCCGCCGCCGTAAATACAAAACTCCGTCTGTCCGACGGCGTTTTCTGCGGGCAGAAATTCGAGTTTGTCAAAATCTTTTCTCGAAATCACGGTGTTTTCGGAAATTTCCTCTCCCGAAAGCGCAAGAACGCCCGCGCTTTTATCGGGAAGCGTCTCGATTTCTATTTCTCCCGTCTTTTCGCGGAACACTTCGTCGAAATCGCTCTTTGAAAACGTTATTTTGTTGTTGGCAACTCCGCATTTTTTAATGTTTATTTCTTTTTCAAGCCTGTCGTAAGCGGGGCTGAGCGCGTTCTGATAAGCGGAGCACGCTATTCCGAGAAGAAGTCCCGAGAGTATGCATGCAATTAACTTTACGGTTGTATTTTTCATTTCCGTCTTCCTTTCTTTATAAAGAAACGTATATTTTTCGCTTCACGGATATTGTTTCCGGAAATGCTCATATTATACGGAAAACGGTTTTCAAAAAGAGGGTTTTTAATTTTTTTCCGAAAAGTCTTGACAAAACTTTATATGTATGTTATTATATCGGTGTTCCGAAAATTACGGGGGGTTAGCTCAGCTGGGAGAGCATCTGCCCTACAAGCAGAGGGTCATAGGTTCGAGCCCTATACCCCCCACCATGAAAAAGGCAAGTCGAAAGACTTGCCTTTTTCAACGAAATCCGTCCTATCGGACGGGAGAAATCGCCTACGGCGGTGAAATCCTGCTTTGCAGGGTGAAATCCGTACTTCGCACGGATTAAGGACGGATTTTATTTCATCGGGCGTGAAACGCCCGATTTCACCAAAGGCGAAAGCCTTTGATTTCACCTTTTGCTTTAAGCAAAAGATTTCACTAAAAAATTTAGTTTTGTTGTTGCGATAATGAAATACTATATCTCATCGATTTGAAAAGTGAAAACCGTCGAAAGACTTGCCTTTTTCAGCGAAATCCGTTTTTTCAACAATCAGATTTCGGAATTTATACTCCGTTGCTCAGTTCTAACGTCTTTTCAAAAATCAATTTTTATCCTCCTGCTTTTCATAGCCGTTGTTTTTCAGTTGCTTTTCCACCTGCTCATCAGTCATGGACGGATTTCCCCTGAAGCCGTCCTTTACGGTGCTGTCGGGGAGAGCGTTTCTGATTTCTTCAAGAGAACCGCTTATGGGACTGCTTCCCGACGTGCAAAACGGAATTACCGTCTTTCCCTTCAATTCGTCCTTATAGACGTCAAGGA
>JAGADB010000104.1 GCA_017613815.1 Clostridia bacterium
AAAGGACGGCAAGGAACAGAACCGCTTAATCGGCTACCGCGAATATGACGCTTTAAAGGAATTTGCGGCGGACTAAAGGGCTTTAAATAAAAAAATAACGTATTTTCAGTGATTTTTTTGTTTTTTATTTTTTACGGCAGAAGCTTTTCGGAGAGCTTTACGAACTGCTCCGTGCTCAGCTCCTCGCCCCTTACGTTTTCCGGAACGCCGAGGGTTTCCTTTATTATTATCTTCAATTCCTCTTTATCGCATCCGAGTGCGGAGGAAAGCGCGTTGACGAGGGTTTTTCTCCTCACCGAAAACGCGGCTTTTATGACCTTTCCCGCTTTTTCTACCTGTTCTTTCGTATATTTCGGCGGATTATGCATGGAAATTCTGATAACGGCGCTGTCAACCTTGGGTTTCGGGAAAAAACATCCGGCGGGCACGGTAAAAAGGCGTTTTACGCTTCCGTAGAGGTTCAAAGACGCGGTGATGCTTCCGTATTCGGCGCTTTTTTCCTTTGCGCAGAGGCGGGACGCCATTTCCTTTTGCACCATAACGGTGATGAAGTCGAATTTTCCGTAGGTTTCGACGAGCTTCATAATTATCGGCGTGGTTATGTAGTACGGCAGGTTTGCGCACACCGAAACGGGCAGTTTTTCCCCGTTTTTATCAATTCTTTCGGCTTCGAGAAGCGTTTCAAGGTCGGTTTTCATTATATCGCCGAACACGACCTTTACGTTTCCGCAGTCCGCAAGCGTTTCGGAAAGCACGTCTTTCAAGTTTTCGTCTATCTCGACGGCGAGCACCTTTTGAAACCTTTCCGAAAGCTCCTTTGTGAGTATTCCCGCGCCGGGTCCGATTTCGAGCACGAGGGCGGGAATTTTCTCCCCCTCTTTTGTCTCAAAGCCGTATTCGGTACATTCCGACGCTATTCTTCTCGGGATTTTTACGTCCCGGAGGAAGTTTTGTCCGTATTTTTTCTGAAAAATGAAGCCGTGTCTGCTTAATATTTCCGACATTTTGCCCTCTTTTTGCTGTGATTTGCAAAATTTCTTTCCATACAAAATCATACCTGTAAACCAGGTATGTTTTTATTTTATTTAAGTTTTTATTCGGCGGGAAGATATTTTCTGTAATTATTCTGCTTGGTTTTCGTGAATATCTTTGCTCCGAAGAAGTCGGTCTTTATATTCTTGAGCTCCTTGCTTGCGTAAACGTCGGCGTTATTGAAGAGCGGAATTACCGGGGAGTCTTCTATAAGCTTCTTTTCCGCCTCGTGCATTGCGTTTGCGCGGTCCTTTATGTTGGAAGCGTAAACTATCGCGTCGCAGATTACGTCGTATTCCTCGCTGTCATATCCCGTGATATTGAGTTTGGTATACTTTTCTCCGCTCTCGACGTCGTATTTTCCGCCCGTGTACTTCTTTGAAAATCCAACGAGCATGGAGTATGCGTCGGGAGTTAAGCACTGGAAGTCAAGAGCGATTATCTTTGCGTCGCCGGTTGCGAATGCCGATTTTTCCGACGCTATCGCGTAGAAGTATTTGGAGTTCTTTCCCGAAAGGGTAACGGAAAATCCGAGGTCCTTCCACACGCTCTTTGCGTATTCGGCGATTTCCGCCTCGTACGCTCTGTCCTTATTGTATTCCAGCGTGAACGAGCCGCCCTTAACTCCCGCTTCTTCAAGGAGTTCCTTTGCCTTTTCAACGTCTCCTTTGGGTGAAAACATATTGCCGGCTTCCTTACGGAATTCCGTCTTCTTTACGGTATCTTCAACGTTGAAAGGAACAATGCCCTCAGCCGCCTTTGTCTTTCTTCCGGTGAGCGAGTTTATATGTTCTCTGTCAAGCGCTATCGACAGCGCCTGTCTTACCTTTGCGTCGGAAAAGAGTCTGCTCGTCGTGTCGAAGAAGTAGGTATATACCGACGGAACGAGTGTGCTCTGCGTTTTGCCCGCTTTACCAAGCGTTTCGGAACTTGCTTCGCTCAAATTTATGTAGAATATTTCGCCGTTTAAAAATCTGTCTATCTGGTCGTCGGCAAGAGCGCCTTCCGAATAAGCGGTTATGAGCTGATACGGCTTTACGACTTTATCTACGGGGTTTTCCTTTACTTCACTTACGTTTTCGTAATGGAGGTTTCTCTCAAGGACGATTTCGTTTTCGGTTATGTTCTTATATTTGAAAGCGCCGTTTGTGAGCGGGATAACCTTTGTCGAAGAGGTCTGCCACGAATATTCGCTGTACTCGTCGTTATCGAACTTGCCCGCGTTTTCCTCTCTTAAAGGCACGAGCGCGGGGCTCGCAAGTCTGCGGATGAAGTATTCTATATTGGTGAAGTCCTTTTCGAAGGTTATCTGGAGAACGTTATCCTTTATTGCGCATACGCCGAGGTCGTTTATCGAGCATTCGCCCTCTTTTACCTTGCGTGCGTTCTTTATCGGGTACAGAAGCGGCGCCGCCGGGTTATCGGCTTCGCTCGAAAGTATTCTCGACCACGCGTAAACGAAGTCCTCCGCGTCAACCGCGATTCCGTCGCTCCACTTGGTATTTTTAAGCGCTATTTCGAGCTTCATCGAATCGTCTCTCACGTCGGCGTAGTATTTATAGTCGGCGGCAACTCCTTTTTGAAGTTTGCCTTTTTGGTCGATTGTAAAAAGTCCCTCGTAGAGAAGTCCGAAAAGCTTTGCGTTATCCGCCGAGCCGTAAGCCGCCGCCGTCGGGTCGAGGTTTGCCGGGAACGACGAAAGATACATCTGTATTACGGCTCCCTTGTCTTCGGAGCTCTTTCCGCAGCCCGTAAGAAGCAGAGCGGAGCATATCATAATTATTGCAAGCACGAGTGCCGACGCTTTTTTCATAACTCTTAATCTACCTTTCATATTGCATATAAACCATTAAATTTCAAACTATATTATAACATCACAATAGTGTTTTAGCAATTAATTTTTATATTTTTTTATCACTTTTTTCAATATGCACAATTTTGCGCGCTTTTTTTGTGTCTGTTGCACAAAATCGTATTATACCGCTTTACGCGGTCATATATGCGTATGCGCGGGAATATGATTAAACGACCGAATTTCGTAAAACGGAGGAATTGAAATGACAGAAAAATACAGGCCTGAGGGCTGTCTTGCGGAAAAACCCGAAATGAAGGAGCAGATTTCGAGTCTTGCATGTCTGGAATACGCTTTGAGCGCGGGCGCTATCTTGGAATCGACGGCGGTTTTATGCGACGCGAAGCACAATCTCATAGTCGAGCTCGGAAAATACAAGGGAATAATTCCGCGCGCCGAGGCGTCTTACAGCATTGACGGCAGCGAGACGCGGGACATCGCGATAATAACCCGCGTGGGAAAGCCGGTCTGCTTCAAGGTTCTGTCGGTAGACAAATCCTCCGACGAGCCGCTCATCCTACTCTCGAGGCGGGAGGCGCAGGCGGAGTGCTTTGAAAACTACGTGTCAAAGCTATCTCCCGGCGACGTTATAGACGCGCGGGTTACCCACATAGAGTCGTTCGGCTGTTTCTGCGACGTGGGCTGCGGAATAATCTCGCTGCTTCCCGTCGACTGCATTTCGGTTTCCCGTATTTCCAACCCGAAAGAGCGCTTTTGCAGCGGGGATCTGATAAAGTGCGCCGTAAAGACAAACGACCGCACGACGGGGAGAATTTCCCTCACCCACAAGGAGCTTCTCGGCACGTGGGAGGAGAACGCCTCTTTGTTTTCCCCGGGCGAAACGGCGGCGGGAATTATAAGAAGCATTGAGCCGTACGGCATTTTCGTCGAGCTCATGCCAAATCTTGCCGGCCTTGCCGAGTGGTGCGAGGGCGCGGAGACGGGGCACGCCGCGGCGGTATACATAAAGAGCATAGTGCCGTCTAAAATGAAGATCAAGCTTGTGATAATAGACAGCAACGTGCCTCCGGCGACGGTTTTGAAAAAGCCGGAATACGTTATAGATTCGGGGCGCATCGAAAAGTGGGTTTATTCGCCGCCGGGATGCGAGAAGTACATTTATACGGATTTTACGGAAGAAACGTAAAAGAGTTATGAATTCCGCTTGCGCGGAACGTTTTGAGCCCTGCGGGCGTTATGATCGGCTTTGCCGAGTTATGAGCGCTCCGCGCGTTTATTTAAACATCTCAACTGAAAAAAACCGACTGAAAAAAGGTTTTCCTTAATTCAGTCGGTTTTTTCTTAAAAACTTTTTCAATATTTATCGTTTACGGTCAGTTTTATTATCAAATCCATATCGTCGTACTGCTCTTTTTCAAGCGTTGATTTAATCTCGTACAGCGCCGCCTTATTATTTCCGGTAAAGCCGCATTTTTCGCATTTCTGCGTTATTATATACCCTTTTTTCGCATCGGGGCGCGCAAAAACCGGTCTCATTATGCCGCCGCAGGAGCAAGCCCTGTCCCCCGGAAGAATATCGACGTGCTTTGAGCAAAGGCACTTCGGGCAGTGGTTTCTGCTGGTTTTGCCGAGCGGTTTAACTTCAAAGCCGCAGTTTTCGCAGACAAATCCGCTGTCGTTTTTCGTAAAGCGTTTTTGTTCCATTTTACCGCGTTCTCCGTATTATTTACGCTTTTTTGCGTTGTTTTCCTTTGCTTTTTTGAGCCGTATGTCTTCGCCGTAAAAGTTGAAGGTCCTGAAATTGCCGATAAGTCTTGAATTTATTCTGTCGTCGTACTGCTCCTTGAACGCCTTTGCGCCGTCAAGGTTGGTGTTTATAATCGTCGCTTTGCCCGAAATAATCCTGGTATTGAGGAGATTATACAGCACCTTTTGCGAAAAAGCGCTTTTGAGCTCGGTTCCGAGGTCGTCGATTATCAAAAGCGTTGCGTCCAAGTATCTTGCCGTTTCCAAAGACGCCGTCTCGTCTTTTGCAAACTTGCTCTTTTCGTAGATATGCATGATATTCTGCATTGTGTCGTAAACGACGTCGCAGCCCTTATCCAGCACGCCCTTTGCTATCGCCGTCGAAATATGCGTCTTTCCGAGTCCCGTTTTACCTACGAAGAGAAGGTTCTGCGCGCCGTCCTTCGATTTTCCGAAGTTCTTTACGTATTCCTTCGCCTCCGAAAGAACGTACGCCATATTGTCTCTCGGGCTTATGCCGTCTTTATCCTTTACGTCGGAATAGTAACCGAGGTCGAAGTTATCGAATCCCTGCTTTGAAAGCGCGTATCCGAGTCCCGACGATTCGTAGGCGCATTTTGCGAGCGCCTTTTTCATACAGGTGCACATTTTTATGCCGATATACCCCGTATCGCCGCATTTTTCGCAGGAATAGTTGATATCGAGATAGTTTTCGGGTTTGCCCTTTAATTTCAGTATCCTTTTTTTGTCGTCAAGAAGGTCGCGGCTCTCCTTTTCGAGCGCCTTTATTCTCTTTTCGAGCCCGTCTGTGCCTTTCAGCGCCTCGGCGTAGATTTTCATGCCCGTAAGTGAGAGTGCTTTGTCTATTTCTTCTAACTGCGGGCAGCTTTTATACATTTCTTCTTTTCTTGCTTCCGCCGTATTTACGGCGTTCTGTCTTCTTTTTGCGAGTTCGTCGACGACTTTTTCGACTGTCTGTCTTGAATAACTGTAACCCATATTCATTCCTCACTGCCGTTTTATTTGAAACGTCCTTAAAATTATATTATCACAAATCAAATTCAAAGTCAACAAACAAAAAGCCGCCCTTTTTTACAAAAGGGCGGCTTGAATTTAATTTATCAGAACAGTCCGACTATTTTTCCGTCGTCGGTTACGTCGATTTTTTCGGCGGCAGGCACCTTGGGAAGTCCCGGCATGGTCATAATGTCGCCCATGAGGACTACGACAAAGCCCGCGCCGGCGGAAACCTTTACGTTCTTTACCGTTACCTTGAAGTCCTCAGGCGCGCCGAGCTTGGACGCGTCGTCGGAGAAGCTGTATTGCGTTTTGGCAACGCATATCGGGCATTTGGCAAAGCCCAGCTTTTCAAGGCTGTCAATCTGCTTTTCGGCGGCGGGCATATAGATTACGCCCGAGCCGTGATATATCTTTTCAACGACTTTTTCGATTTTTTCCTTTATCGAGAGGTCGTCCTCATAACTGAACGTGAAGTCGCCCTTTTCTTCCTCGCAGAGTCTTACAACTTCCCTTGCAAGCGCCTCTCCGCCCTTGCCGCCTTCCGCCCATACCGTCGAAAGAACGGTGTTTACGCCGAGTTCCTTACATTTTGCGATAATGAACTCTATTTCGGCGTCGGTATCCGTCGGGAAGCGGTTTACCGCAACTACGCAGGGAAGTTTATAGACGTTCTTTATGTTGGAAACGTGCTGCAAGAGGTTGGGAAGTCCCTTTTCGAGAGCGTCGAGGTTTTCCGCCGCGAGCTCCTTCTTATCGAGTCCGCCGTGCATTTTGAGCGCTCTTACGGTTGCGACGATTACGACGGCGTTTGGAACGAGCCCCGTCATACGGCACTTTATATCGAGGAATTTCTCGGCGCCTAAGTCCGCGCCGAAGCCTGCTTCCGTAACGGTGTATTCGCTGAGCTTCAGCGCCGTCTTGGTCGCGATTACCGAGTTGCATCCGTGTGCGATATTCGCAAAAGGTCCGCCGTGAACGAACGCGGGAGTTCCTTCGAGCGTCTGAACGAGGTTGGGCTTGAGCGCGTCTTTAAGCAGCGCCGTCATCGCGCCCTGCGCCTTTAAGTCGCCCGCAGTTACGGGTTTGTCGTCGTATGTATAGCCGACGATTATCTTTGAAAGTCTTTCCTTTAAGTCGGAAAGCGAATTTGCAAGGCAGAGCACCGCCATGATTTCGCTTGCGACCGTTATGTCAAATCCGTCTTCTCTCGGCGTGCCGTTCGCTTTTCCGCCGAGGCCGTCAACTATGTTTCTGAGCTGGCGGTCGTTCATATCGACGCATCTCTTCCAGGTTATTTTTCTGACATCGATTCCGAGTGAGTTGCCCTGCTGAATATGGTTGTCGAGCATTGCGGCAAGCAGGTTGTTTGCCGCTCCTATTGCGTGGAAGTCGCCTGTGAAGTGAAGGTTTATGTCTTCCATCGGGATTACCTGAGCGTATCCGCCGCCGGCGGCGCCGCCCTTGATTCCGAATACCGGTCCGAGCGACGGCTCGCGCAAAGCAACCACAACATTTTTGCCGAGTTTTGTCATACCGTCCGCGAGACC
>JAGADB010000007.1 GCA_017613815.1 Clostridia bacterium
AGCATTTGAGCGAAAAGAGGTTGCCGACGCCGTAATCTATGATTGCCGTCATTGTTATAAGACTCCTTTTGTCGACGGAATATCGTTTTCAAAGCCCTTTTGTACCGAAACCGCCTGACTTATGCTTTTGGATACCGATTTGAACGCGCCTTCTATGATGTGGTGCGAGTTTTTGCCGGAAATTCTGCGTATGTGAAGCGCGCATAAAGCGTTTCTCACAAAGCCGAGGAAAAATTCCTCCACAAGCTCGGTGTCGAAGTCTCCGACCTTCTGCGCCGGAATATCAAGCGAAAAGCCCAGAAAATCCCTTCCCGAAAAATCGACCGACGACAAAATCACCGCTTCGTCCATGGATATTACGGCGTCGCCGTAGCGGGTAATCCCGCGCTTGTCGCCGAGCGAAACGGAAAACGCCTTTCCGAGCGCAATTCCGACGTCTTCGACGGTGTGGTGGTAATCGACGTTTACGTCTCCTGCGCAGGATACGTCAAGGTCGAATTTTCCGTGTTTCGCAAACAGCGTAAGCATGTGGTCCAAAAATCCGCAGCCGGTGTCGATATTCGATTTTCCGCTTCCGTCGAGGTCAAGTGTGATTTTTATGTCCGTTTCGGCGGTTTTTCTTGCAATTTCCGCTTTTCTCATAATATTTCCTCCAGAGTTTTGATAAGGAACGCCATATCCTCTTTCGTGCCGACGGTTATGCGGTTGAAGTTTTCAATCCTCGGCAAATCGAAGTGGCGGATTAAGATGCCTTTTTCCTTGAGCTTGAGGTAGAGCTCTTTTCCGCCGATTTTTTCGTGCGAGGCAAAGAGGAAGTTCGATACCGAGTCGGTAACGAAAAATCCGAGTCTTTCAAGCTCCTTTTTGGTATATTCGCGCGTTTTTATTATCTCTTTGCAATTGTTTTCAAAGTATTCTTCGTCGTACAGCGCGCCGAGACCCGCCGCCATAGTCATTCTGTTGACGTTGTAGGGATTTGTCGAATATCTTATCGTCTCAAGGTCGGAAATGAGCTCCTTGCACGCAATTCCGAATCCCAAACGCGCGCCCGCGAGGGAACGCGATTTCGAGAAGGTGCGGCATACGAGAAGGTTGTCGTATTTGTTTACGAGTTTAATGGCGCTTTCGGTGCCGTAGTCGACGTACGCCTCGTCTATCACGACGACGTTATTCTTGTTGGAGCTTACTATTTTCTCAATTTCGGAAAGCGGAAGAGCAATACCTGTCGGAGCGTTGGGATTTGCGATAAAAATCGTTTTGTTAATTCCGACGTAGTCGCTTACGTTTACCGTAAAGTCGTCTTTTAACGGAATTTCGGTATAGTCGTTTCCGCAGAGCTTTGAGAAGACGGGATAAAATCCGTACGTTATGTCGGGAAACGCCGCCGGTGTTTTGCCGTCGCAGAACGCCATAAACGCAAAGTTGAGAAGCTCGTCGGAGCTGTTCGTGAATATTATCTGATCCTCCGGGAAGCCGAGCTTTTCGGAAGCAAGGCACTTTAACGCCTTGCAGTCGGGGTCGGGGTATAACTGCAGGTCTCCCGCCGCTTTGCGCGCAAAGTTCTGCGCAAAGGGAGACGGCGGAAACGGAGACTCGTTGGTGTTCAGTTTTACGTAATTTCTGTCCTGCGGCTGCTCTCCCGGAACGTACGGGACGAGAAGCTTGTATTTTTCACTGAAAAATCGGCTCATTTTTCTTCCTCCGTGCGGATAAGAGCGCTTTTTGCGTGAGCGGTAAGCCCCTCCTTGCGTGCAAAGAACGCAACGTCTTTTGCAACGCGCGCAAGCGCCTCTTTCGTGTAATACGTGTACTGCGTTTTCTTTACGAAATCGTCAACCGAAAGCGGACTTGAAAATCTTGCACTGCCGCTTGTCGGAAGCGTGTGGTTGGGGCCGGCAAAGTAGTCGCCCAATGCTTCGGGACAGTTTCTGCCCATAAAGACCGAACCCGCGTGGCGTACCGAGTCCAGAAGGTCGAACGGGTTGTCGACGCAGAGTTCTAAGTGCTCCGGCGCAAGCTCGTTTGAAATTTCAATCGCTGTTTTGATATCCTCAACCACGATTATTTTTCCGTTTGCGTCGATTGACGCGCGCGCGATTTCCTCTCGCTCGAGTTTTTCGAGCTGCTTTTCGATTTCGTCTTGTACTTCGCACGCAAGCTTTTCGGAATCGGTTATTAGAACGGCGGACGCCATTTTGTCGTGCTCCGCCTGCGACAGAAGGTCTGACGCGAGATATGCGGGATTGGACTTTCCGTCCGCGACTATGAGTATTTCGCTCGGCCCCGCTATCATATCTATTGCAACCTTGCCGAAAACCTGCTTTTTCGCTTCGGCAACGTAGGCGTTTCCGGGACCGACGATTTTGTCGGCTTTGGGAATGCTTTCGGTGCCGTATGCGAGCGCGGCTATCGCCTGCGCGCCGCCTACCTTGAATATCTTATCAATTCCCGCAACGCTCGCCGCGGCGAGAATAAAGGGATTTACCTTTCCGTCCGGTCCGGGAGGCGTTACCGTAACGACTTCGGGACAGCCCGCGATTTTGGCAGGTATAGAGTCCATAAGCACTGTTGACGGATACGCGGCGCTTCCGCCGGGAACGTACATACCGACGCGGTCCATCGGGATAATTTTCTGCCCCGTGATGACTCCGCTTTCGTCGTTTATAATAAAGGAAGCGCGTTTTTGCTTTTCGTGGAATTTTCTTATGTTTGAAGCGGCTTTTTTCAGAATTTCCAAAAATTCCGGCTCGACCTTGTTTAATGCTTCCTTGATTTCTCCGTCGGTTACAAGAAAAGAGGAGAGCTCCGCTTTGTCAAACTTTTTCGTGTATTCGAAAAGCGCTTTGTCGCCGTTTGCCTTTACGTTTTCGATTATCTCGCGCACCGTGCTTTCAATGTCGGACGAAATATTTTTTCTTGCAAACAGCTCTTCCTTTTTTACTTCGCTATATTTCAAAATCCTTATCATTTGGCTTCCTCCGTTATTTCCGAAAGTCCCGAAACAATGTTTTCTATCTGCTTTGTCTTGAATTTGTAAGAGGATTTGTTTGCGATAAGCCGCGCGCTTATCGGGAATATTTCCTCAAACACCTTTAAGTTGTTTTCCCTTAAAGTCGTTCCCGTCTCGACTATGTCGACTATAACGTCGGAAAGTCCCAAAATGGGAGCTATTTCAATCGAGCCGTTCAAGTGGATTATATCTATGTCGCGTCCCTTTGACTGATAGTATTTCTGCGCGATTTTTGAAAATTTCGTCGCAACCCTCAGCGTCTTCGACGCGTCGTCCTTGAAACTTTCGGGTGCGGCGACGGTCATGCGGCATACGCCTTTTTTGAGGTCCAGAAGCTCGTAGACGTCGGGCTCGTATTCGAGAATGACGTCTTTTCCCGCAACGCCTATGTCGGCGCTTCCTCTTTCGACGTAAATTGCAACGTCGGAGGGCTTTACCCAGAAAAAGCGGAGCTTTTTCTTTTCGTTTTCAAAGACGAGCTTCCTGTTCTGCTCCAAAATCGCGGGGCAGTCGAAGCCCGCGCTTTCGAACATGGAATATATCTTTTCTCCGAGCCGTCCTTTGGGAAGCGCGACGTTGATGTATCCGTCGTCGGCGCTTTTGTCGGAATCGGTGTATTCAAGCATATCGGTGTAAACGGCAAAGCCTATTGCCGACGACTTTCTTTTCATCTTTTTCATAAGATTGTCGTACTGTCCGCCCGAAAGCACGACTCCGGGGATATTTTTGATATATCCCTTGAAAACCGTGCCGTTGTAGTAGTTTATGTCGTCGGTTACCGAAAAATCTACCTTGATTATATCGCAAAACTCGCTTTTCTTTAACGTTTCAAGCAGGTTTTTGAAGCTTTCGCAGCTCTCTTTGTCCGCAAAAGAACCGTTTACGATGCTTTCATAGTCTTTCAGCACGGAATCAATGCTTCCGCATACCGAAATCAGCTTCTTGAGAGCGGAAGCGCGCTTTTCGTCGGGGCAGACGGCGTCTATTTCATGCGCGTTCTTTTCGCCGAGCGCGGCAAAAAGCCGCGATTCCTCGCTGGGAGTAAGGTTTATGCCCGAAACGACGCTCTTTATCACGTCGAGATTTGAAAGCGCGAGCACGCAGTCGGATGATAAGAGTTTAAGGCTTTCCGCCGCCATCGAAATCACTTCGAATTCCTCTTTTTCGCCAACTTTTCCGAAGCATTCCGCGCCGACCTGCATTATTTCCTTGAAGGAGCCTAAGTCCTTCGCCGCGCGGTACACGTTTTCGTTGTAATATACCTTCTTTGTGTTTTCTGGCTCGTCCTTGCTGTTTTTGATAATCGAAAGCGTTACGTCCGGCTTTAACGCCATGAGCTTTCCGCCGACGTCGGTAAAGGTTATTATGTTGTCGGAAACCAAAAAATCCTTGTTGTCCGCGTATAAATCGTATTCCTCGAATTTGCTCATGCGGTAGGGGGAATATCCGCAGCGCGTAAAGAGCTCACGCAGAGAGAAAATGATTTTTTCGCTGTTTTGAAGTACCGAATCGTTTATAATCATTTTTTGCCTCCGTTTATCTTATCTATAACCGCGCGGTATCCGCCGGAGCCGTACTCCAGGCACTTGTTGACGCGGCTTATCGTCGCGGTGCTTACGCTTATCTCCTCGGCGATTTTCTGATAACTTTTACCCGTGCTGAGCAGTATTGCGGTGTCCAGACGCTGGGACATATCCTGTATTTCCTTTATCGTGCAGAGGTCCTCAAAGAAATCGTAACACTCTTCAACGGTTTTCAAATCCGCGATAACCTTGAATAATCTGTCTGTCGACGCTGTTTTGAAACTGCGCATTATTTCACCACCTTGATTTATTATGATACCATTTTATCACAATAAAGTGTGAAAGTCAATAGTTTTGTGAAAAAACGGCAAAAATAATAAAAAAAAGACGGCTGCGCCGTCTTTTTTTGTAATTATAATGAACTTTCTAACTTCTGCGCGACGTTTTCGAGGTAGTTTCCGCTGAACTTTTCGATTTCTCCGCTGTCGCACAGAGCGGCAAGCGAAGGGTCTATCGGCATTCTCGCAAGAAATTCCACGCCTTGCTCGCGGGCAGTCTGCTCCGACTTGCTTTTGCCGAAAATTTCAATGACCTTTCCGCAGTCGGGGCAGGTAACGTAGCTCATATTCTCTATAACTCCGATTATCGGAATATTCATCTTTTTCGCCATGTTGACCGCCTTTGAAACGACGAGCGACACGAGCTCCTGCGGGCTTGTAACTATGATAATGCCGTCAAGCGGTATAGACTGGAACACGGTAAGCGGCACGTCGCCCGTTCCGGGAGGCATGTCCACGAACATAAAGTCCACGTCTTCCCAAATAGTGTCGGTCCAGAACTGCTTTACGGCGCCCGCGATAATGGGGCCTCTCCATATAACCGGCGTGTCCTCGCTTTCAAGCAAGAGATTTGACGACATTATTTTAATGTTTCCGTGCGAGATTTTCGGAGTCATATATCCGTCGTATCCCGTAACCTGCCCGCTGACTCCAAACGCCTTGGGAATCGAGGGGCCCGTTACGTCGGCGTCGAGAATTGCGGTGTTATATCCCTTTCTCGACATTAAAACGGCGAGCATGGAGGTTACCATGGATTTTCCGACGCCGCCTTTTCCGCTGACGATGCCAATAACCTTTTTAACCGAGCTGTGCGGGTTTAAAGGTTCGATAAAGCTTTGCGGTTCGGTGCGGGACGAGCAGTTTTCCGAACAGGTGCTGCAGTTGTGTGTGCATTCTTCCGACATGTTATCATTCCTTTAAAAAAGATTTTATTTATTATACACCTTAAAGCAAAAAGTGTCAATATTTTGAGTTTTTACCGCGTTTGTTTACAATTAGGCAAAGAATTTTACAGATAACTTTCATTTTGAAATCAAAGCATAGACACATTACGGGGATAATATAAATGTAGAAAATGAGTAAGGAGCCGGAAAATGAATAACGAAAACAACATTCCCGAAAACGTAAAAAACGCGGAAAATACTGCGCAGAATGCGGTTTCAAACGAAGTTCCGAAGCCGAAAAAAGGCAGGAAAAAGAAGAAAAAGATAGGAAAAATAATAATTATCGTTCTTCTTGTGATAGCTGCCGCCGTTTTTGCGCTTTTCAAATTCGGAATTATCGGAAACACCGGTAAACTGTCGACGTCGGACGTCTATTCCGTATACATAGTGTCAAGACGGGACATTCAGCAGATTCTCACCGGAACGGGAACGCTTCAGCCGCAGGATTCCTATAACGTAACGGCGCTCTCCTCGGGAGAAATCATCGAGGACTTTTTTGAAGAGGGCGACGAGGTTACGGAAGACCAGCTGCTTTTCAAAATCGACTCGTCGAATCTCGAGTCCTCGCTGAAACGCGCGCAGAATACCTATAAAAACGCGCTGCAGTCGCTGAACGACCTATACGAAGAAAAATCAAAGCTGAATATAGTATCCGACTATTCCGGAAGAATATACGGCATGGACGCGGAAACGGGCGACGAAATAATGACGGGCTCCGCTTTCGCAACGGTGCTCGACAGGGACAGAATGCTTATTGACGTGCCGTTTATGCAGGACGACGCTCTTAATATATCAAAGGGAGATTCCGCCGTGCTCTACGTCGCGGACACCTTCGAGGAGATTTACGGAACTGTCGAAAAGGTGAGCGCGGGCTATGAAGTCAATTCAAACGGCGTAAAGACTACCGACGTTACTATTATCGTAAACAACCCCGGCGCCATCACCGAAAGCACGTCCGCTACCGCGGAAATAGGCGAATATACCTGCACGCAGAGCGGAAAATTCAGATATAACGTAAATAAGACGGTAAAAGCCGAAACCTCCGGCAAGGTCGCAAAGATACTTAAAAATAACGGAGACTACGTAAACGAAGGCGACGTTATAGCGGTGCTTGAAAGCGACAGCCTCAATAAAAACATAGAAAAGGCGCAGAACACGCTTGAAGAAGCGAAAGACTCGCTTTCCGACGCGAAAGATGCGTTTGAAAACTACGAGATAAAGGCGCCGATTTCGGGAACGGTCATAAAGAAAAATTATAAAAAAGGCGAGAAAATCGGCGGCTCCGGAAGCTCCTCCGGCGGCAACGTCGTTGCGGTAATATACGATTTGTCGGCGCTGAAATTCACGATGAGCATCGACGAGCTCGATATCGACTCCATAAAGCTCGGTCAGGAAGTAAATATCACCTCCGACGCAAAATCCTCAAATACCTACGTCGGCTATATCACGCAGATAAGCGTAGAGGGCACGACACAGAACGGAACGACGGTTTACCCCGTAACCGTAACGCTTGAAAATTACGGCTCCGACGAGGAGGGCAACAAATTAAGACCGGGTATGAATATAGACGCCGAAATAGTGCTTGAAAAATCCGAAAACATCCTCGCGGTTCCCGTATCCTGCGTCGGCAGGGGCAACAAGGTCAAGGTCGTGTCCGCGGAATATCTCAGCACGGACGAAAATTCTTCCGACAGAACAAAGGGAAACAGACCTTCGTTTGACAGCGAAAATATGCCTTCGTTCGACAGCGAGAATATGCCGTCGTTTGACAGCGAAAACATGCCCGACTTCAGCAACGGCAACATGCCTTCGTTTGACGGTGAAAATATGCCGTCGTTCGACAGCGAAAATATGCCCGACTTCGGCAGTATGCCGGGAAGGCAGAGCGGAAGCAGTGCTACGGGCATTTACACCACCGTACCGAACACCGCGGAATATACCGAAGTTACGGTTGAAACGGGAATAAGCGACAACGACTATATAGAAATCGTAAGCGGTCTTAACGAAGGCGACGCGGTTATCGTCGGCAGCACGTCCGACAACAGCTTCAATATGTCGTTCTACGGAATGCCTGCGGGTGCGGGCGCAATGGGCGGCGGAGCAC
>JAGADB010000105.1 GCA_017613815.1 Clostridia bacterium
GTACATGATTATCCCCTGCTCAGCCGCGTTATAAAGATGTCCCGTCTGCTTTTCGAGGTAAGAAACGAGGCTTCCGAACTTTTCGTCCTTTACCCTTGCTCCCGAAATCTCGTCCAGGGTATAGGAAGTCCTGCCGACCGTTGTTTTGCCGTTTTTTACGTCTTTCGGGGTTATTACGACGCCCTTTTTGCGTATTTTTCTTTGCTCTTCCTCCGGCTCGTCGTCGGAAATTATTCCCGCGCCCCTGAGATACGCAATCGAAGAAAGTATGCTCTGCTCGGTCTCTTCAAGGTCGGAAGACGCCTTTTTTACGTCGATTTCGCCGCCGTTTTCATAAATATAGTAAAGCAGTTTGAGCTCCGACTTTTTTGCGCGGTTCAGCAGTTTATATTCAATTTTTGGCATTACGAACACGTTTTTCGTGTTTTTATCCGTTATTTTCATCTTTCTTCTCCCAAAGCCGCTTATATATCCATTATAACCGGCAGAATCATGGGTTTGCGCTTGGTGATGTTGTAAATATTCGTCGTGAGAGAGTCTTTTATCTTGCCTTTTATGATATTCCAGTCGTCGAGCTCGTCGTCAAAGCACTTCTGTATCGTCTCGTACGCTATGGTCTTGAGGTTTTCCATGAGTTCCTCGTTTTCCTTGACGTAAACGAAGCCCCTCGACACGATGTCGGGTCCCGAAATTATCTCTTTGGTTTCAAGACTTACCGCCGCGACGACGACTATAAGTCCGTCAAGCGCAAGATGTCTTCTGTCGCGCAGTACGACGTTTCCGACGTCGCCTATTCCGAGTCCGTCTATGAGCACCTTGCCCGACGCGACTTTTTCAGACGTCTTCGCCGTCTTTTCGGTGAGCTCTATAACCATGCCGAGTTCGGGTATTATGACGTTCGACGGCTTCATGCCCATTTCATACGCAAGCTCGGCGTTCGCCTTCAAATGTCTGTACTCGCCGTGTATCGGAATAAAATATTTCGGCTTTAAGAGCGACTGCATTATTTTGAGCTCTTCCTGGCACGCGTGTCCCGAAACGTGAACGTCGGCAACCGCGTCGTTCAAGAGGGTTACTCCCTTTTTGAGAATTTCGTTTATGATTTTGGTAACGAGCTTTTCGTTGCCGGGAATGGTCGTCGCCGATATAATCACGAGGTCCGACGGCGACAGCGACACCTTGTCGTGCTCCGAAAACGCCATTTTATAAAGCGCGCTCATGGGCTCGCCCTGCGAGCCGGTCGTTACTATCGTGAGCTGTTCCGGCTTGAATCTGTCTATCTCGTTTATGTCGATAAGGGTGCCTTTGGGAATATCCATATAGTCGAATTTCTGTGCCGCGTTTATTACGTTTATCATGCTTCTTCCCGTAAGAGCGACCTTTCTGCCGTACTTATGGGAGTAGTTTATAATCTGCTGAACGCGGTGCACGTTCGATGAAAACGTGGAGATGATTATTCTCTTGTCGCAGCCCTTTATAATGTTGTCGAGCGATTTTCCGACCTTGCGCTCCGACATGGTAAAGCCGGGGCGTTCGGCGTTCGTGGACTCGCACAGCAGCGCGAGCACTCCGTTTTTACCGATTTCTCCGAATCTCGTAAGGTTTATCGGCTCGCCCTGTATCGGCGTTAGGTCAATCTTGAAGTCCCCCGTAAAAACTACCGTTCCCGCGGGGCAGGTTACCGCTATCGCGCAGGAATCGGCTATCGAGTGGTTGACTCTTATGAATTCCGCCGTAAAATATTTTCCGAGGCTTATTACGTCCCCCGAATTTACTCTATGGCACTCAACCTCCGCTTCAAGTCCGTGCTCCTCGAGTTTTCCCTCAAGTATTCCGAGAGTCAGCAGCGTGCCGTAAACCGGAGTTTTCAGAAATCTGAACACGTACGGGAGCGCGCCTATGTGGTCCTCGTGTCCGTGCGTTAAAAGTATTCCCTTTATCTTTTCGGCGTTTTCCTCGAGGTACTGCGTGTCGGGTATTACGAGGTCCACTCCGAGCATGCTCTCGTCGGGAAATCCGAGTCCCGCGTCGACGACTATAATTTCGTCGGCGTATTCCACGACCGTCATGTTGCGGCCGATTTCTCCGAGTCCGCCGAGAGGAATTATCTTTACGGGCAGTTTCTTTTCCGCTCCGCCGTTTGTCTTTTTGCTTTTTTTCGGCATTTAATTACCTACCTTTCTTTGTTTTTTTATTTTTTTCGCAGTGATGTCCGACTGCTTAATTTCAATTTTTTTGCAATCTCAATAGGTTGCGATATCGTTTATGAGCGGCTCTGTCTTCTTTATCGCGTTTGCATAAAGCACCGGCCCTGTCTGTCCGTGATAGAGTCTGTGCGGCTCGAACGCAATTTTCGCGGTGAGAAAAATCCAGTCATGAGTTTTATATTTCGCCGCGTTGTCGCATATGCAGATTATGCCCTTGTACTGCACGTCTTCTATACAGCAGGTCATTATTCTTCTGCCGACGACTATCTCGTTGTCCCGAAGCGCCTTGTTTTTCGCGACCATAACTTTAATTCTTACGGTTTTTCCCCTGTAATTTTCGGGTTTGTCCGCAAAATCGGCGTACCAGAACGCGTAGTCCCCGTCCTTTATCTCGATTATCGGCGCGTTCATGTCGTAAGGCGGCGGGTCCTCGATTTCGTCGTACTCGACCGAGCCGTCCTTATATTCGTACGCGATATTTGTCCTTCTCGAAATCGCCCGCACGATTTTATGCGCCGCGAGTTTGTCAAAATTTCCGTCGGCGCGGTTGAAGACTACAAGCTCGCAGCTTTTGAGCTTATCTACGACAAGGCTTCTCATATTCGCGTTGTAGTTGAAAAAAGTTGCGCTTTCGGCGAACATTATCTCCTGATAAATCATCCAGCCTTCGGGCATTGCGGAATAGTGGGTGTCAAGCATCCACATTCCGTTATATTCCACGACAACCCTGTCTATATCGTACTTTTTCTGAAGCGAAGCGAGTTTTTCTTCCGTCAGGTCTTCCTCTTTTTCGATTATTTCGGTGTGAAAAACGCCCATTCTGCCCTTAAAGCGCGTTCTGTCGTACTCCTCTTCGCCCTCTTCGCACACCA
>JAGADB010000106.1 GCA_017613815.1 Clostridia bacterium
GAACAGAAGAAAATAGACGACAAAAAAGAGAGAAGAAGTCTGCTTGTAAGATTTGCAGTCTCGCTTGCGTTTTTGCTCCCGATAATGTATCTCTCCATGGGGCATATGATAGGCCTTTCTCTTCCTTCTTTTCTTGCGGGTGAAGAAAACGCGCTGAAGCTTGCGGTTTTGGAACTTGTACTCACCCTGCCTATTATGGCGGTAAACAGAATTTACTATATCAGCGGCTTTAAGAAACTGTTTTCGGGCGGACCGAATATGGATACGCTCGTTGCGATAGGAACGCTGTCCCCCGTGATTTACGGAGTTTTCGCAATAGTTATGATGATGACCTACGGAAGCGCGGGAAAATACGTTCACGAACTGTATTTCGAGACGTCGGCGATGATTCTGACGATAGTAACTCTCGGAAAAATACTCGAGGGCAGGTCGAAAAAGAATACACTCGACGCGCTTGATAAACTTACAGACTTAACGCCCAAGACCGCGACGGTCATTGACGGAGACGCGGAAAGAACGGTAAACGTCGAGGATATTAAGGTCGGCGACGTGTTTTTGGTAAGGCCGGGCGAGAGCATTGCCTGCGACGGTATAGTTGTAGGCGGGCTCACCAATGTAAACGAAGCTGAGATAACCGGAGAGAGCATGCCCGTCGAAAAGGGAGAAAACGATACCGTTTACGCGGGAAGCAAAAATATAGACGGCGCGATAAGGGTAAAGGCGTCCTTCGTCGGCGAGGAGACCACCGTCGCAAAGATAATAATGCTCGTCGAGAACGCCTCGGGAAGCAAAGCGCCGATAGCGCGCCTTGCCGATAAGGTCAGCGCGTATTTCGTGCCGGCGGTGATTGCGGTAAGCCTTATTTCATTTGCCGTGTGGATGATTTTCAAGTCGGATTTTGAATTTGCCTTTTCGAGAGCCATAAGCGTTCTCGTGATTTCCTGCCCCTGCGCGCTGGGACTCGCAACCCCCGTCGCGATAACAGTCGGAACGGGCAAGGCGGCGGAAAACGGAATACTCGTAAAGAGTGCGCAGAGCCTTGAAGTGCTCGGTAAAATTAAAAATATACTTTTTGACAAAACGGGAACCCTCACAAACGGCGTGCCCGCCGTAACCGACGTTATTCCCGACGGAGAAAAAGAAAATAACCTTGAACAAATCGCGTTTTCGATAGAAAAACAGTCGGAGCACCCGATTTCAAAGGCGATTTGCGAAAAGGCGGCGCAAGACGGCGTAAAACCGCTCGAAGCGGTGAATTTCACCGCGTTTTCGGGCTTCGGCGTAAAGGCGGAAATCGAAGGTGAAACCTGCCTTGCCGGAAACCTTAAATTTATGGAGCAGAACGGTATTTCCGTCGGAAAATCGGCGGAAACCGCCGAAAAACTCGCGAAAGAAGGCAAAACCCCCGTATTTTTTGCAAAAGGCGGGAAACTTCTGGGAATTATCGCCGTCGCAGACACCGAAAAGGCGGATTCAAAGAAAACCGTTGAAAAGCTTGAAAAAGCGGGCATAAAATCAGTAATGCTGACGGGAGACAACGAAATTACCGCGGAAAATATCGGAAAAAAACTCGGAATTTCGGAGGTTAAGGCGTCGCTGCTTCCCGCCGACAAGGAAAAAGCCGTGTCGGAATTCGCGCTCGGAGGCGTTACCGCCATGGTCGGCGACGGAATAAACGATTCCGCGGCGCTTGCGCGCGCCGACGTCGGAATAATCTTTGCAAGCGGCACCGATATAGCCGTCGATTCGAGCGACGTTATTATAATGTCGGGAAAGACGGAGGATATTTTAAAATCGGTAAACCTCAGCAAAGCGGTGATAAGAAATATAAAATCGAGCCTTTTCTGGGCACTTTTCTATAACGTGGTCGGAATACCCGTCGCAGCGGGCGTGCTTTACCCGTTTACGGGTCTTACGCTCAATCCCATGATAGGAGCCGCCGCGATGAGCCTTAGCTCCGTGTGCGTGGTTCTCAACGCTTTGAGACTTAAAAAATGGAAATATAAAGAAACGGAGAACGAAAAATGAAAAAGAACGTAAAAATCGAAGGAATGAGATGTATGCACTGCGCCATGAGCGTGCAGAAGGCGCTTGAAAATCTCGGAAACGTAAAGAGCGTAAAGGTGGACCTCGACAAAAAGACCGCGAAAATTACGCTTTCAGAGGATATATCCGACGAAATCATCAAAAACGCGGTAAAGGAAGCGGGTTTTGAAGCGGTTTCGGTGGAGACCGAAAAATCCATTTTCGGGTAAAAGCCGAAAAATCGGCAAAAACACTTGAAATTGAATAAATTTAAGTGTATAATCATACTGTCAAGGAATGTTTTTTGAAAGGACGTTTTTATGCAGTTACTTAAAGACCGTATTTTAAAAGACGGCAACATCGCTCCGGGAGGAGTTCTCAAGGTCGACAGTTTTCTCAATCACCAGATAGACGTAAATCTCTTAAACGAAATCGGAAAGGAATTCAAAAGACTGTTTTCCGACGTAAAGGTTGACAAGATACTCACCATCGAGGCGTCGGGCATAGGAATTGCATGCATCGCCGCGCAGTATTTTGACGTGCCGGTGGTCTTTGCAAAGAAGGCAAAGTCGAAAAACATAGAAGGCGGAGTGTTTTCAAGCAAAATTCCGTCGTTCACCTACGGAAAGACCTACGACGTCATGGTTTCGGTAAAATTTTTGAAGCCTGATGAAAATATCCTCATCATAGACGATTTTCTTGCAAGCGGCAAAGCGGTAATAGGACTTGTCGATATCGTAAAACAGGCGGGCGCCAACGTGTCCGGCGTGGGAATCGTAATCGAAAAGAGCTTCCAGGA
>JAGADB010000107.1 GCA_017613815.1 Clostridia bacterium
CAGGCGAAAGCCGAGGATAAATATTACGAAGTGCTCGCGGAAGTGCCGAGAGTAAGAGCCGATTTCGGCTATCCGCCGCTCGTAACGCCCACGTCGCAGATAGTCGGCACGCAGGCGGTAATGAACGTCATATCCGGCGAGAGATATAAGATTGTTACAAAGGAATTCAAAGGCCTTGTAAAAGGCGAATACGGAAAGACTCCCGTTGCGATATCCGACGAGATAAGAAAGAAGATTATAGGCGACGAAAAGCCGATAACCTGCAGACCGGCGGACAATATAAAGCCGGAGCTTGAAAAACTCAAAGGCGAGATAGCGCAGTATATCGAGCAGGACGAAGACGTGCTTTCCTACGCGCTTTTCGGACAGGTTGCCGTAAACTTCTTTGAAAAGAGAAAAGCGGATAAGTATAAGCTTGCTTCCAATACCGATTACGAGAACAAAATAACGTCAGTATAAAAATTTGTCCCGGTGAAAACCGGGACAAATTTAAAATAGAAATTTTTTCCTGTCTTTTTCCGGGGGAAGCTGCTGAACACAGCACGCATCGACAAAAATGAGTTCGTCGCCGATTTTGCGTATGCTGTCCCAGAAAATGCTGACTTCCTTTGCTTTGTTCTGGAAAAGACCGCCGCATTCCCTTACCGTTACGGAAATGATTTTTCCGCAGTCGGTATCTATGAGAATATCGCTTATATATCCGAGCTTTTTGCAGTCGTTTATGTTTATGACCTCTTTGTTTTGCAGTTCGGAATAAAGTATCTGCATGGTTTTTCACCCCTGAAAATATTTATTGCCTCCGGAGGAATAATATGAAGCCGAATGATAACGTTTTTTCGGAAAAAGATAATAAAACACCCGTTTTCGTGCTCCTTGCGTCGGTTTATGACGACGCGGACAAGGAAAAAGAGTGCTTAAAATCCCTTGAGGAACTCAAAAAGCTCGCCGAAACGTCAATAGACGATAAAGAACATTATTCAAAGTTCTTTTTCCTCACCCAATGTCGGAAAACGCCCGACGTTGCGACTTTCATAGGCAGAGGAAAGGCGGACGAAGCGAAAAAACTGTGCGCCGACAACAATATTACGCTCGTAATAGTCGACGGCGAAATGAGTCCGTCGCAGATAAAGAATCTCGAAGACGCGCTGAATACCGAAGACTCCGAAATAAAGGTAATCGACAGGACAATGCTCATACTTGACATTTTTGCAAAACACGCCGTAACGGGCGAGGGCAAAATCCAGGTAGAAATAGCGCAGCTGAAATATACCTCTCCGAGACTTACGGGAAGAGGAATTAGTTTATCAAGACAGGGCGGAACGAGCGGCAGTATCGGCGCAAGAGGCCCCGGAGAGACAAAACTCGAAACCGATAAAAGACATATTCAGAGAAGAATTCTCTCTTTAAAAAACGAACTTGCCGAGCTCGAAAAGGAAAGGGCGGTAAAGCGCGCCAAAAGGCAGAAATCGGGCATTCCGACGGTCGCGATAACCGGCTATACCAACGCCGGAAAATCGACGCTTCTTACTTACCTCACAAATGCGGGAATTCTCGCCGAGGACAAGCTTTTCGCAACCCTCGACACGACGGTCAGAAGACTTACTCTCCCGTCGTCGAGGGAGATACTCCTTACCGATACGGTAGGTTTTATAAACAACCTGCCTCACGGACTTGTTGAAGCGTTCAAATCAACACTTGACGAAGTAGTATATGCCGACGTGCTGCTTATTGTTATAGATATATCCGACGAAGACGCGAAAATGAAACTTGAAGTAACCGAAAAAACGCTTGAAGAACTCGGCGCTTCGGGAAAACCGACCGTTTACGCTTTCAATAAATCCGACCTTGCTGAATTTGATGACGGCGGCGCTTTGCCGTCAGACGTGTACGGGGTAAGTATATCGGCACAGACCGGAAAAGGCGTCGGTAAACTGCTTGAAATATTGGATATGGTGCTGTCCGCGTCAAAAAAGAGGATAAAACTGCTCATACCGTTCGGCGACTCGTCGGCGGTGAACTATCTTTACAGAAACGCCGTCGTGGAAAGCGCGGAATACACCGAAAACGGAACGCTTATTACCGCACTCGTTACCGATAAGGAGATCGGCGCATGTAAAAAATTTATTATTTAATTTTAAATATAAAAAGTGTTTTCGACTTTTTTTGCGTATATTATTATAGTATGAAAAAAGGGGCAGTGTTATGACAGAAATAATGAAAAATTATTACGGCTTTGAGAGGTCGTTTTTGTCGCCGTTCGCAACGCTTTCAAGCGCCACAAAGGGAAGAATGAAGCTTGAAAACATCGACGAGCACGATATAAGAACCCCGTTTATGAGGGACAGAGACAGAATAATCCACTCAAAATCGTTCAGACGTCTTATGCATAAAACGCAGTGCTTTCTCTCGCCGGAGGGTGACCATTACAGAACGAGGCTTACGCATACGCTTGAAGTGTCGCAGATAGCAAGAACGGTAGCAAGGTCCCTATGTCTTAACGAGGACCTGACGGAAGCGGCGTCCCTCGGACACGACCTCGGACATACGCCTTTCGGACACGCGGGGGAAAGAGTTCTAAACGAACTCTGCCCGGGCGGTTTTAAGCATAACGAGCAGAGCCTTCGGGTTGTCGATTTGCTGGAGCACGACGGAAACGGACTTAATCTAACTTATGAAGTGAGAAACGCAATAGTCTGCCACACCGGCGCCGTGGAAGCCGATACCAACGAGGGTAAAATCATAAAATTTGCAGACCAGATAGCGTATATAAACCACGACATAGACGATGCGATAAGGGCGGGAGTCCTAAAAAGCGAGGATATTCCGCAGTATCTGAAAGACGTTCTCGGCGAAACGCACGGCGAACGCATAGACACTATGGTAAAAGCGCTTATATATAAGACCAAAGAGAACTTTGCCAACGGATTTTCAAAACTCGAGATGTATTCCGAGATAAGCGAAGCGACAAATAAACTCAGGGAATTTATGTTCGATAACGTGTACTTTAACCCCATAGCCAAAAGCGAAGAGGTTAAAGCCGCGGAAATGCTGAATAAGCTTTACGAATATTTCAGA
>JAGADB010000108.1 GCA_017613815.1 Clostridia bacterium
ACTACAAACAGCCGTACGGGCAGACCGACGTTCTGGAAATGCCGTTCTATATTGACAGGGCTGCACCGGAGATAAAAGAGTTTTCGGTAGACGGAGACACGCTTACGCTTTCGCTTTCCGATAACCGCTATCTTATGGGATATTTTCTTTCGGGAACGGTACACGGCGAGCCGAAGACAGAGACCTTTGCGCTTGAACCCGCAAAACTGTGCGAGACGACTGCCGATATTTCGGGATACGACAAAGGCTCTTTGTCCGTTGAAGTTTTCGACTACGCCTTAAACCGCACGGCGGCAGGCGAAGCGCCGCCGACGGTAACTTTCCGCGAGCGTAAGGGAAAAGAACTTACTTTCGGAATAGAAAACAAGAAAGACGAGGAAATTCCCTGCACCTTTATTATGGTTTCGTACCTGAACGGCAGGCCCGTAAAGATTTCAAACAGCGAAGGCGTAATTCCGCGCGGCGAGTCTTCGAAAATAATAAAAGCGGACGCCGACGTTTACGATAAGATAAAGCTCTTCGTGTGGGACAGCCTTGAAGGCATGAAACCCATATGCGAGCAGGTCGAAATAGATTAACTCACACAAAGCATTTTAATACTGCGAAAATCCCCCTTAAAATACGATTTTTTGAGGTGAAACCGTTATGAAGCATTTCCGCACACGCCTTTTTGTAATTTTAACAACGCTTGCGCTGATAATTTCCTTCGGCGCGGTATCCGCGTCTCAAAATCCCTGTGAAGAGGGCGAAAACCGCGTTACCGTCATAGTCGAAGTGGAGGGAGACGCCGTTCTTGCGGCGAAAAATGCCTCTAAACTCGGCGCAAAGGAGTTTTTAAAGACTTCGGAAGCCGAAAAAATCGAAAATAAGGCGCGCTCCGTTCAGGCAAGCGTGTTTTCGGAGGCGCAGGCGGCGCTCGGAGAAGAACTCAACGTTATTTTCTCATATACGCACGTCTTAAACGGCTTTGCGACGGAAATCGACGCGGACAAAGTAGCGTCCCTTTACGCGCTGCCCAACGTCAAAAAAGTATACGTTCAGGAAAATACTTACACTTTGGCTTCTCCCGAAAAGAGCGAGGTTGAGGCGGAGTTTACCTTAACCGAAAGTGCGGAAAGCGAAGGAAATTCCGGGGAAAGCGAAAATAAAACGCGCATAGTAAACGGCGGAACCGCCATGAATATACAGTATATGCACGAAAACGGATATACAGGAAAAGGCATGGTAATCGCCATTGTAGACGCGGATTTCGACCCCGGACACGAGATGTTCCGCGGACCCGTTGCAAATCCGCGCCTTTCAAGAGACGATATAATGAATTTATTGAGAAATGAATCTCTGTCAATCAAGGCAAACGGCGTAACCGGGCTTTACGCAAGCCGTTTCTACCGCAGCGATAAGGTTCCTTATGCGTTCAATTATTATACGTTGACCGCGGATACTCTTTCAAGCGGAGCGGACCACGGTCTGCACGTTGCGGGTATCGCGGCGGGTTCGAACGGCGTCTTCAACGGAGAAAGATACGTGGGCGCGGCTCCCGACGCTCAGATACTGTTTATGGACTGCTCAATAGGCGGCTCCGGGATTAATACTCCCGCCGAACTTGCCGCAATCGAAGACGCGGTCAAACTCGGCGCGGACGTCATCAACCACAGCATCAGCTATTATTACAATTATTCCGATGAATTGAATATAAGAATTACAAACACGGTGCGCAATGCGGGTATAATGCTTGCAACTTCCGCGGGAAACTATTCAAGAGGACCGAACGGACAGGTGAACTCTGACGAAGCGGTTCCCGCCAAAATGGCAGACTATTCTCCGATCGGGCATATGACCGACCTTTCCGCTTCCACCGCCGTCGCTAACGTTGAAAGTCCCGAGTACGTATATGAATATTATTACTTTTACAAAGGAGAAGAAGAAATAGTATTCGTTCCTTGGTACGATCATCAGTTTTACGGGTTTGCCGGCGTGGATAAGGACGTTGAATACGTTTACGTAAACGACGCGGACAAAAGCGATTTTGAAAACGTGAACGTCAAAGGAAAAATCGCCTTTGCAAACCAGTTTGATATACCGTTTGCCGAAAAGATGCAGAACGCCGCCGACGCGGGGGCTGTAGGCATTATGATCGTATATGACTATGATAAAGGCCTGGACGTCGAATACGTCATCTCCGGTGAAAAAGCCATTCCGTTCGGAATCTTATCTATTAAAGAGTACGAAAAGTTTTCGGACGACGAAGATAAAACCGTCCGTTTTCCCTACGTGCCGGAATGTTTTATGCTAACACGCGGCATATCGATGAGTTCACTAAGTTCATGGGACACCGCAAACGACCTCGAGCTCAAACCGGAAATTTCGGCTATCGGCGGAGAAGTCTATTCCGCCACGTACGATAACGGATACAAAAATTACAGCGGCACGTCGATGGCGGCGCCGTTTTATGCCGGCATTTCCGCACTTATGTTTGAATATATGGCGGCAAACCCTTCCAAATACGCGCCTTTCGGCAACCGCGCAACCCTTGCGGAAAACATCTTTATGAGCACCGCAAACGTCGTTTATCAGGATGAGGACGAAAAAATCCCGTATTCTCCGAGAAAACAGGGTGCGGGACTGGTCGACGCCGAAAAAGCCGTAAAAACTCCGGTATTTCTGCTCGGAGACGAGTTGGAAGCGGGCGAATACGTCTTCAGAAAGGCAAAAATAAGTCTGCGGCAATTGGATCTCGAAAACGGAGACACGTTCAAACTCTCGTTTACGGCGCAGAATATGACGGACGAAGACGTAACTTACGACAAACTCAGCATGTGCGTCATTACCGACGGCGCCGACGAAAACGGAATGACCTGCGGCATGAAAAAGCTGACCTTCACGTCGGACCTTCCCGATTTTCTTACCGTGCCGGCTTCGTCGTCTGTCGACCTTACAGTTAAAGTAACGCTTGACAAAGACGAGCTTGAAGAAAACCTTGACGTATTCGTAAACGGCTTTTACATCGACGGATTTGTATTCCTTGAAGACACTTCACTCGTTTTCCCGGACCTTTCCATACCGTTTACCGGATTTTACGGCGACTGGTACCACCTCCCCTTGGTCGACAAAGGCTGGTGGGATGAAGACTCCTGGCTTGCTGAAACGGGTGCGGTAGCGTACTCTTCAATAGCTTTCCCGGGAAACAACGGTAACGCAACGCTGATTGGAAAAAATTTATTCGATATGAACAACGTAAGCCTTGCGAAAAGGGAATACATCGGCTTTTCGCCGAATTTCGACGGCGAAGCGGACGAAATTCAATTCGAGCTGAAAGCGCTGAGAAAGCTCGGACAAAACGATTTTGCCGTCTGTGATACGGACGGAAACGAACTTTTGCACAAAGTCGACATGGACCTGTTTTCCAACGGAATATACTATACGCCGATATTCGGAATAACTTTTTTGGGCTTTAGCGAAGAAGAATGTAAATCTCTGCCCGACGGCGACTATATATTTAAGGCTTATTCAAACTATCGCTTCATAAAACCGTACGAGCAGGAAACGGTTTTTGAATGCCCGTTCTACCTCGACAGAGTATCGCCCGAAATAAAAGAATTCTCTGTAAACGGAGACACGCTTACGCTCTCGCTTGCCGACAACCGCTATCTTATGGGATATATTCTTTCGGGAACCTCGGGCGGCGAGCCGAAGACAGAGACCTTTGCGCTGGAGCCTGCAAAGCTTTGCGAAACGACTGCCGATATTTCGGGATACGACAGTGGCTCTCTTACCGTTGAAGTGTACGACTACGCCTTAAACCGCACGACCGCAAGCGAACTTCCGCCGACGGTAACCTTACAGGAACGGCACGGAAAAGAATTTACGTTTGGCATCGAAAACAAGAAAGACGAGGAAATTCCCTGCACGTTTACGATGGTGGCGTACTTAAACGGCAGACCGGTAAAGATTACGAGCGGCGGAGGCGCAATTCCGCGCGGCGAGTCTTCGAAAATAATCAATTTCGACGTCGAAGTATACGACAGGATAAAACTCTTCGTGTGGGACAGCCTTGAAGGCATGAAGCCCGTTTGCGAGCAGGTCGAAATAGATTAAATACTTTTTAAAAAGCAGTTCGGCGCTCTCTTTTCGGGAGCGCCGCATTTTTCGGGAAAAATATTACAGGTTGACATATCGGCGCGATTTTATTATAATATTATATTGAATATATATATTTTTAATTTCCCGGAGAAAAATATGAGTTCTATTGAATTGGTCTTTTCATCAATTAAAAATTTAGGCGACGCCTGGTCGCTTTTCATAGTGTCAATAATCCCGTTCATCGAGCTTCGCGGCGCGATTCCCTTCGGCATACTCAAACTCGGAATGCCGTGGTACGAGGCGTTCTTGATATCCTTTATCTCAAACTGCATTCCCGTGCCTATTGTGATACTTCTTACGCGCCCGCTTTTCAATTTTCTCAAAAAGACCAAAAGACTTGCGCCGCTTGTGCAGAAAATCGAAGCAAAAATGATGAAAAAATCGGAAAAAGTAACGAAATACAAGATAATCGGACTGTTTCTGTTCGTGGCGATTCCGCTTCCGGGCACCGGCGCGTACAGCGGCTCGGTTATCGCGGCGCTTCTTGATATGAGGCTTAAAAAGTCTATACCGTCGATAGTTTTGGGCATTTTCGTCGCGGGACTTATAATTTCCCTCGTCTCGGCGTTCGGAAGCGCGGCGCTGTCGCTGTAAAAGGAAAAAGAGGAGTATATTTTGGAAAGATCCGCGGATTTTTATATCACAAAATACAATAAACATCTTGCAAAAAGGACGCTTAACGCAATTTGCGCTTTTATGATTTTCTGCCGCCTTCTGACGTATGCCGCAAGCTATTACGAGCCGTACGCCGAAGGACTGCTTATAAAATTATTGTCCTTTATAACGGGCAAGAGCGCAGGCCTTGCCATCGTACTGTTTTCAAATATATCGGAAACGGTGATGTGGACGTGCTTTACCGACATGATTTACCAGCTTCTGTTTGCGTTTTTGCCGGTGTTTTTGTTTTCGAAATTCGTTCTCAAAAGAAAATTTGAAGAAAGTTTCCCGTTTGAAGGAAAGACGGTCCACCCCGCGGTAACCGTTTGCGCTTTGCTTACGGTTATGTCTTATTACGCGGCAAGCGCCGTGATGTACGTTACGGACCTTTTCATGCCCGCCGCCTCATACGTAGAGCAGTACGAAAGCGTATCGGCGCCGCAGACGGGGCTTGATTATTTTGTCTATTTCATCGCGGTTTGCATTTTTACGCCGTTTGTCGAGGAATATATCTACCGCGGCGTGATTTTCGGCTCGCTGCGAAAATTCGGCTTCGGCTTTGCGGCGTTTTCGAGCGCGCTCATCTTTATGTTCTCGCACGCCGACTTTCCGACTATGGCATTTGCGTTCGTAAACGGATTTTTCTACGCTCTCTTAGTCGAAAAGACGGGAAATATAAAGACGGCGGTACTGCTTCACGTCTTAAACAACTCCTTGAACTTCGTTATGACGGACGTGCTTCCTCTGTTTGTAGGAAACGCGGCTCTTGAAAAGATTTATTTTGTCGAAATGATCGTGCTTTGGGTGCTCGCGCTTCCCGGCGTGTACTTTTTGTTCTTCAAAAAGTATAAAAAACCGCAAGAGGAAACCGAAAGCGCCGACGGAGAGGGAGTTTCTGCAAAATCAAAGAAAAACGCGGGTATTTTCGAGCTTCTCTGCCTGTTTATGATTTTGTACGGAGTGCTCGGCGTCGTAAGAGCCCTCATGATTGCGGGTATAATATAAAATGACCGGAAAAGAAATAAACGTGCAGGATAAATTTATGAAAAGCGCGATAAAGCGCGCAAAAACCGCGGCGTCGCACGGAGAAACGCCGATAGGCGCCGTGATAGTAAAAGACGGGAAAATAATTGCTTCCGGCAGAAACAGACGGGAAGAAAAGAAAAACGCACTGTGCCACGCCGAAATTTCGGCAATAGACAAAGCGTGCAAAAAGCTCGGCGGCTGGCGGCTCTGCGGCTGCGACATATACGTAACCCTCGAGCCGTGCGCCATGTGCGCGGGAGCGATAATAAATTCGAGAATAGAAAACGTCTATTTCGGGGCTTATGACAAAAAGGCGGGCTCCTTCGGCACTCTTTGCGACTTCAATTCCTTCGGATATAACCATAAGCCGGGCGTTTACGGCGGAATACTCGAAAAAGAGTGCTCGGAACTGCTCTCCGACTTCTTTAAGAGCCTTCGGAAGAGTAAGGAAAAATAATTTTTACGGGAGAAAAGCGTATGTACGACGACAAAAAGAGAAGAATTATCACCTGTACTGCGTTTGCGGTGATTTCCGCAATACTTGCGTTTTTCAGGGTTTATATTCTTAATAATTACGTTGAAAAGACAAACGGACTTTATACAAACGCCGCGGTGGGAAACGCGTTCTTTTTCGCGATGCTGGCGCTCGCTCTGATACCCGTGATTATTGCGTTTATATTCAAATGGGACGTAAAGGAAAGAAAACCGCTTGAAAAAACGGCGGCAGACAGAGTCGGCGCGTTTATCTGCATGGTCGCGTTTTCGGCGTTTTCGGTTTTCAGCGTAATAAACGCCGCCATGACGCAGAAATGGGAAATCGCGCCCACGGTCCTTATGGTGTTTGCGCTTGTTTCGGCGCTCCATTTCGGACTCCTTGCGTTTTCAAAGGAAAAGTTTTCCCCAGAAAACAGCCTGCTTCCGGCTTTTCCCGCAATATTCGAGGCGGCGGCGGTGATTTTCCTTTTCCTCGACACAAGTCTGCAGATTAATTCGTCGGACCGCTCATATACGCTGCTCGCAATGGTGCTCGCGATGTATTTCTTCATCTGCGAGGCGGAATATTCCGTTGTTCTCAGAAAAGACGAGACGACCGAAAAGGCGTTGAGAAGTATGGAGAGAAAATTCTTTATTTCAGGCGCGGTTACCTTTTCGGTGATAATCGCAATATGCGTGCCGCAGATTATATGCGGACGAAACACGGCAATGGACTTCATGCACAGCGTGCTTCTTTTCGCGTGCGGCGTTTACGCGTTTATAAGAACGGCGAAAATATGAAATAAATAAAAAAAGACGGCTGAAAC
>JAGADB010000109.1 GCA_017613815.1 Clostridia bacterium
ACCATGTCGAGGAAGGCATAAATCCTATCTTAACAGGCTCACCGGGGTGATCGTCGTGATATTTCTGCGCGTAATTCGCGATTTTGGGCATTGAGTCTTTCATAAAAAGCTGTCCCCATAAGCAGCGGCGCAGATAATATGCCTCCCAGCATTCGGACTTGTCGCTGTTGTCATAGTCGTGGAGGTTTTTATACGTGTCAAGATACGCAAAACTCTCTTCCCAGCTTTCGCCCTCGGTGGAGAATACGGGCGGGTCTTCGAGAACGGCGCCTGCAATATTGCTTCCGCCGTAAGCGGCAACGTAAGCGGCAGTCAATGCGCCGTTGGAATGTCCTGACACAACGGTGGGTCCGCATATCACTTCGTTTATGAACGTGATGATGTCGTCGCCGTTCACGTCGATGTAGTAGAGGCTTTCGTCGTGCGTTGATTCGCCGTGTCCGTAAACGTCAACGGCATAGATATGCCAATTTTTGCTGAGCTCGGGAAGCGTGAGCGCATAGTCCTCCCAAGACGCCATCTGTCCGTGGATAAGAAGAAGCGCGGGTTTGTCGTTTTCAACCTCGCCGTAATTGATGATATGCCCGCTCGGCAGAACAAACTGCTTTTCGACGGCTCCGACCTCGTCAATCGCTTTTGTATATTTGTCATACCAGTGAGTATTCTGATGCCAGTATAAACCGAAAATAACCGCTGCAGCAGCGATCAGCAAAGCAAGAACCGCCGCAACTGTAATAATAATTATCTTTACTGTCTTTTTCATATTGAAAACTCTCCGTTTTGATTTATTCGCGGTGGTTTATGAAATTTACAGCGCCATTGCTTCGAGGTACCAGTTCATATTTACGACGGTGTTTAAAATTCTCGATTCCTCCGCCGCAAAGCATATAAGGTGGCTCATACACGAAACGGAAATGTCGGAAATGGAGTCGGAGGGGTTGTCGTTCACTATCATCTCGTACAAATCCTCCATTATGCCCGCGTCTCCGCCGCCGTGGCCGCCGCCGATGGTCTGGTCGAAATTGCTTTCGGAGGTATAGAGCTCGGTGGTTTCTCTCGTCGCAAAATCGTAAAATACTACCGACTGGGTTTCCATATTGGCGCGGAGTTCGCCCTTAGTGCCCATAAATACGGTAAATCTGCCGCCTTTGTTGAACGCCGACATCGTGAGGGTTGCTATTTTGCCGTTTGAGAACAGCATATTTACGGTCTGGTGGTCGACTACGTCGTTGTCGCAGTGGTAAACGCATCTTCCGTAAGGCGAGGTCTTGAGTTTTTCGTCGATTTCCTCGTCGGTGGGGGTGAAGTTGCCCGCAACAACCGTTCTGAAATGCTTTACTTCGGCGGTGTCTAACTTGTACAAAGCGGGGGCGTAGTAGAAGCAGGTGTCCTTGTACGGACATCCGTCAAGACAGCGTGCAGGCGCGCCTTCCGGAGCGTTTTCGCTTGTGAAGTACGAACGAAAACCGAACGACTGAACCTTTTCGCACTGCTCTTCGAGGAGCCAGAGCATAAGGTCGGCGTCATGCGAGCATTTTGCGAGAATCATGGGGGAGGACTCGTCCTCTCTTCTCCAGTTTCCTCTCACGTAGCTGTGGCTCATGTGGACGTTTCCCACGCCTTCGGTGTGGTTTACGTTCATTATCTCGCCGAGTCTTCCGCTCTTAATAAACCGTTTTATGAATTTATAGAAAGGCGAATATCTGAGGACGTGGCACACGAGAACGCGCACGCCGTTCTTTTTCGCCGCTTCCGCAACCTTGAAGCACTCCTTCGGATTTATCGAAATCGGCTTTTCAAGAAGAAGGTCGTACTTCTTTTCTATCGCCATCATAGCGGGCTCGAAATGCATTTTGTCCTGCGTGCAGATCATTGCGACGTCTGCAAGCTTCGGAAGCGCGAGCAGTTGCTCGTAGCTCTCAAAACACATGTCGGCGGGCACGTTGAACGTGTCCCTGAAGTATTCTCTTCTCTCTTTGTTCGGCTCCGCAATCGCTTTGAGCGAGTATTTTTCGGGCATGGACTTTACCGCGTTCATATAGCAGCTTCCTCTTTCGCCGCAGCCGATGAGTATCATTGACAATTCTTTCATATAAACCCTCTCCAAACTAATAAAATACATAAAAATAATACCATACGCCGCAAATTTTGTCAATAATGATTGCATATAGGAAGTATGGAAATATACGCTTGAAAAATATGAAAATATATTATATAATATATATGGCAACAAAATACAAACCGGAGGGAGAAAAGAAAGTGAAAAGGAATTTATTCGTACTTTTTTTGATTTGTATGCTGTTTTTCATCGCGGTTCTGCCTGCTTCGGCAAACGGACTTACGCTTGAAGTAACAAATCAGGACGAACTCGTTTCCGCACTCAATATGACGCAGGTCGTCGACGCAATAAACATAACTCAAAGCTTCACTGTGGATAAGCAATGCACAATCGATTACAGCGGAGACAAAATAAACTATTACAGTAATACCGTAATGACGGTTGAAAACGGCGTAACCCTCACGCTTTGCGGCGACGGCGCTCTCGGCAGCGTCTGGGCGACGTTTGAGGGCAACTGGGACGACCCGATTCTCCCGAACGGAAAATGCATAAACAACGGAACGCTGATCTTAGAAGACGGCGGAATGCTCGACCTGGATTTTGATACCAATAACGGCTATATTCTTGTTAAAAACCGCGGCTTGCTCGCTGCCTGCATCACCAATAACGGTAAAATAGACGTTGAAGACGGCGGAATTTTCGCTTCCGGCCAGGGATCAGAAATCTGCAACAACGGAACGATAACCATACCCGACGGCGCGAGAATTTCAAGCCGTTTCGGCTCCACTCTCCATAACGCGCCGGGCGGCGTACTTGTCCTCGACGGCGAATTCAACTGCGGCTGTGTCGGAAACGAACTGTGGTTCAAGAACGAGGGCACGGTAGAAGGATGCGGAAGCGTGCTTCTGTACGAGGCGGCTCCCGACGTGATGCCGGCGGATGTTGACCAAATGATAGAAAGGGTAATGGCGGAACTCGGCCAGACGTCGCGTTTTGAAAACTGGGACGATATAAATATTTATATTGAACGCGAGGCGTCAACCTACGAAGAACTCGCCGCAATTATCGGACAGGACAGAACCGTTGCGGGCGAACACGTTGACGGAAATATGGATACCGTAGTACGTATAACGGGCGATATTACGGTTACGGGCGAAATTTCGACCATGGGCAAAGTCATTCTCTCCGAACAAAACTGCCTTATAATTGCCGACGGCGGCATTCTCGAAGCTTCCCTTGACAGCGAGGGATACCTTTTGGTAGAGGACGGAGGCACGCTCGCAACGACCATGGGCGGCATCATCCACAATAAAGGCACGATAGAGGTAAGCGAGGGCGGAAAGCTCGTAAGCCAGATGGGCGGCATAATACTTAACGAAATCGGCATAATCGAACTCGAAGGCACGTACACCGAAGCGTTCCGCACGGTTGTTATAGGAAGCGCGCTCGGCTCCGAGCTTATATACATAACCGCAAACGTCCCCGACAACGTTTGTCTCGTTGCGGCAAGGTTTGACGAAGGCGTTCTGACCGACGTCAAAATCATAAATGACCCGAAAATGACCGATACCGTCGAAATGGACGGCTCGGGCGAACAGTATAAACTGTTCTTACTCGACCTTGCGGAATGCAAGCCGTTCTGCGAAAATTGGAAAAACTTCTGAGAAAAGAAAAATAAAACAGCACTTACGGAAGTAAGTGCTTTTTTGTTACCAAATAACAGGAATAATCTTGTATTTCACCCGCTTTTTGTATTCGGAATATCCGAAAAGCCCTTTTTCGAGGACCTGCTCCTCGTTTTTCATTCTCAGCGCGATAACGGGAATGTAGAAAAGCATTATAACAAACGATATGACCGAGCCGAGCACGACCGGCATGCTCAGAAACAGCAGAAGCGTGCTCATATACATCGGGTGGCGCACCACGCCGTAAAGTCCGGTGTCGATGACCTTCTGGTTTTCCTGCACCTCGATAGTTCTCGAGAGATACGCGTTTTCCCGCAGGACCTCTGCGTACATAACATAAGCCGCGAGAAAA
>JAGADB010000110.1 GCA_017613815.1 Clostridia bacterium
AACGTGGAAAAGTCCTTAAACGAAGTCAAAATCGACTACCCGTCCCAAAACAGCGGCTCTTCCGCCGGCGGTAAGTCGAGCGGAAGCGCAAAAACCCCGTCGGGCTTCGGAATTTACGACTTCGATTTCGACACCCCCGTTTCCGACACCGAAAGCGGCGTTGACGCGACGGTAGTCGTGCCGGGCAGCGAGAATGAAGGCGTTTCGAAAGTCGAAAATAACGAATTTTTCCCCGTAACCGTTGAAGAGACCGTCGAAAACGTCAGCTCGCCGCAGGAAAGCGGCGGGCCTGCAAATTCCGTGAGCACCACGGAATTTGTGCCGGGCGAGGAGCCCGAAGACGTTTTCGACGAGCATTTCGTCGGGTTTGACGGCTTTATCCGTCCCTGCGGCGGCTATATTTCAAAGGAATTTTCGGTAGAGCTTCCGGTATATTCCGCGACGATGTACGACTACCGGACGCACGCGGGAATTGATATTGCGTGCGAGGTCGGAAGCGTGGTGCGCGCGTCAAATAACGGCGAAATATCGGAAATATACGACGACCCGCTTATGGGAAGGACGCTCGTTATAGAGCACAAGGACGGAATAACCTCCGTTTACTCGAATCTGTCGCCCGACATGCCGTCGGATATATACGTCGGGAAGTTTGTTGCGACGGGAGATGCGGTAGGCGGCGTGGGTTCAAGCGCTCTTTGCGAGTCGGCCGAGACGAGCCACCTGCATTTTGAAATAAGAAAAGACGGCTCACCCGTAAATCCCGAGGAATATTTTGAAAACTGACAGAACAAAAAAAGAACGGAACGCTGCCGACTTTCCTTTTGGAAAGTCGGCAGAATTATGAGTTCCGCTTGCGCGGAACATTTAGAATGATGATTGCTTCGCAAATGATGAGCGCTCCGCGCATAAACCGGAACTCATATCATAATTTGTGCGCTTTGCGCACAATCATAACTGCAGGCTCCGCCTGCATCATAACTTGCCCGCAAGGGCAATCATAACTGAAAACAGAATACCGACCGAAATAAGTGTTTTACTTATCTCAGTCGGTATTTTTTCTGTTTTTGAGCGTTATTTTTATCTGTTTTCTATTTATTGTTCCACGGTTTTATCTTTTTTAATTCGCCGTAGAGTTTGACGTAGCTTTCGTGGCGCGTCTTTTCTATCTTTCCGTCCTCCAGCGCCTTCATAACCGAGCAGCCCTCCTCGCAGAGATGCGTGCAGTCGGTGTACTTACAGTCATGCGCATATTTTTCTATATCGGGAAAAGAAGAAAGCAGTCCGTCAAGCGTCAGCATATTGAAGGCGGCAACGTCGACGAGTCCGAAGCCCGGCGTGTCGCCGATATATGTATTTTCCCCGACTTTGAAAAGCCGGCTTACTCTCGTGGTGTGCTTTCCGCGGGATATTTTTCTGCTTATCTCCCCCGTCCGCAGTTCAAGTCCCGGGTAAAGAGCGTTTAATATGCTCGTTTTTCCTACGCCCGAAGCGCCCGAAAAAAAGCATATTTTTCCGCTCGTTTTTTCCCTTATTTCCTCAAAAATAGTCTGATTTTCTTCGATTTTTGCGGCGGAAAGACACACGGTATCTATCCCCGCGTTGAGGTAAATCCTCTTTAACTCGTCGGCGTTCTTTATATCGCATTTATTTATGAGAAGCAGCACGTCGGCGTTTGCAAACCTTGCCACCGCGGTGAGTTTATCAAGCACGTACAGGTCGGGCTCCGGCTTTGCCGAGGCGATTACGATTATAAAGGTATCGACGTTTGCGACCGCCGGCCTTACGAACTCGTTTTTGCGGTCCTTTATGTCGGTGATGAAGCCGCTTTTGTCCTCAAACGCCAGAAATTCGACGTTATCGCCGGTAAGCGGCGTGAGTTTTTCCTTTTTGAAGGTGCCTTTTGCGCGGCACTCGAAAATTTGCGCGTTTTCCGTCTCAACGGTATAAAGTCCGCCGGTGCTCTTTATTATCCTGCCGAAAAGCGTGTTTTCAGCCATTATCTTCTCCGTTTCTCATTCCGATAAGGCCTGCTATGTCTCCGATATCGCTTCCTCCGCTTTCGGTATTTCCCGCGTCGGTCTGAGAGTCTCCGTTTCCGCCCGAATTTGCGCCTCCTGAGCTTTCTTCGTTTCCGCGGTTGTCTATTCTCGTGCTTATCGAGTGGTTATCGGGGTCGTAGCCGACGTAGGTCGTCTCGCTCTGCGCGACTTCGTTCTGGTTCTTGAAGTATTCCTCGCTTCCGATGCTCACCCACAAATCGATGGTCGTAATGCCCTTCGCTGCGATTTCGCCCGCTTCCTTACTTGCCTTTATGACAAGTCCCGGACCTACGGTTTTGCTTTCCTCGTAGTTAATTCTGCCGAGCGTAAGTCCCGCGGAAATTATGCTTCTTCTCGCCTCGTCAAGCTTTTTGCCTTCGAGTTCGGGAACTACTGTATTGGATATCTTCTGTCCCTTGCTCACGTAAACCGTAAACTTTATATCCCCCGTGAGTTTTATTATATCTCCGCCCTCCGGCGACGTTCTTATGACGTAATCGGCGGGATAGGAATCGTGGTATTCCTCTATGACCTCTATTGCGTCGGACGAAAGCTCCTCCGACGTCATGAGGTTGACTTCGCTGCTTATGAGCCGTTTTGCTTCGTTTACGTACATAAGCGTGCAGTCGGGCATCTTCATTTCCTCGCCGCCCATATTGACGTAAAGAATAACCGGCACGAGCACGTCCTCAGACGGCTTTACCCTTATCGCCTTTGCTTCCGGCTCCTGCTTTACGACGGTTCCCGACGAGAATTTGGAATTCTTTACGTAATTTATCTTTTCGGGCTCAAATCCCTTTTCCTTCATATCCGCAACGAGATTTTCGTCGTATTTCGAGCCGACGAAATCCGGCACTTCTATTCTGTTTGCCGTCGCGTTGCCGTCAACGCCCAAGAATTTGTCAACCGCCGTCGTTACCTTTTCCTCGATGGTTTTGTCGTTCGAGGTGCCCTTGAAAAGCGGGAAAATCCAGATAATTGCGGAAGCTATCGCTACGAGCGCAAACGCAGCGGCAATACCCGCGACAATGGGGAACATCGACCTTGAGCCGCGGATGTATTTGAGCATTTTTTTCTTTTTCTTTTCTTTGTTTTCGTATTCGCCCTTCTTTTCCTTCGCGCCCGTTCCGCCCGTCGACGACACGTTCTCGGCAAAGACTACGTCGGGGTGGTCGGTAAAGTACTCTATGGCGTTGAGCATGGCCTGGGCGCTTAAAAATCTGTCGTCCGGCTTTTTCTGCATGGATTTCATTATAATCTGCTCAAGTCCCTCGGGAATCTGCGAATTTATCTCCCTCGGAGAGAGCGGCTCGTTGGAAACCTGCATCATAGCAACGGCAACGGGGCTGTCCGCGATAAACGGCAGTCTTCCCGTCAGCATTTCGTAAAGCATTACGCCCGTCGAATATATATCGGTCCTGAAATCGACCTTTGTGCCGCTCGCCTGCTCGGGACTTATATAGTTTACGGTGCCTATCGCCTTGTCGGTCATGGTTATTGACTCGGCGTTGGGAATTTTTGCGATGCCGAAGTCGGTAACCTTTATCTTTCCGTCGGCAAGAAGCATAATGTTCTGCGGCTTTACGTCCCTGTGGATGACCTGTTTATCGTGCGCGTGCGAGAGCGCCTTTAAAATCTGCTTTACGTAATAGCACGCCTCTTTCCACGAGAGCACGCCGATTTTGTCGATATAGTCTTTGAGGGTTATTCCGTCGATAAATTCCATGACGATATATTTGCGCTCGTCGGTTATCACGACGTCGTAAATCTTGACTATATTCGGGTGGTCGAGCATGGCGACGGTTTTCGACTCGTTGATAAAGCGCTTTACCGCCATCTCGTCGTCCTTGTACTC
>JAGADB010000111.1 GCA_017613815.1 Clostridia bacterium
AAGCCGCGCTTTTCGACGAAAACTTAAACCAGATTTCGGTTTTGTCAAAGGATTACACCCTGATTACAAAGGGCGACACGGTTGAGTTTCCCGCCGAAAATTACGTGAGCATATTAAAAGAGCTGCTCTCGGAAATCGGCTTTGCGGACTGTCTTGCCATCGACACGCAGTGCGAGACGCTCATTCTGACGGACGAAGACGGAAACCCGCTCCGCAACGCCATTGTCTGGCTTGACAACAGGGCGGAAAAGGAAGCGCGCGAAATAGAGTCCGTTTTCGGCAGAAAAAAGGTTTACGAAATTACGGGACAGCCCGAAATTACGGCGACCTGGCCTGCCTGCAAGCTTTTATGGGTAAAGAAGAACGAGCCGGAAATCTGGGCGAAGACCAAAAAGATATTTTTGCTCGAAGACTATCTTCTCTACAAGCTCACCGGCAAATTCGCGACCGAAAAGACCTTACAGTCGTCAACCATTTATTTCGACATTCACAAGGGAATATGGTGGAAGGAAATGCTCGACTATATCGGCGTTTCAAAAGACATGCTGCCCGAACTTTTCGACAGCGCGTCGCTTATCGGAGAATATAAAGGAACGAAAATCGTAACGTCGGCGATAGACCAGATAGCAGGCGCGATAGGCGCGGGAGTTATCAAAAAAGGAATAGTCAGCGAGATGACGGGAACGACCATGGTCGTTTTCGTTCCCACCGACAGGGTTCCCGAATATAACGAAACCAGCATCGTTCCCTGCCATTACAACTACGACGGCTCGTACGTGCTTCTGTCGTGGAGCCCCACCGCCGGAATGGCGCTCAAATGGTTCAAGAACGCGTTTATGCCCGAATGTACGTTTGCGCAGATTGACGTTCTTGCAAAAGACGTGCCCGTCGGCTCCGACGGCGTTACGTTTTTACCCTATCTCTGCGGCTCGACCATGCCGAAATACAATCCCGACGCGAGAGCGAGCTTTACGGGAATTACGGCGGAGCACACACCCGCGCACTTTGCGAGAAGCATTATGGAATCGATTTCCTGCATGCTCAAAAGCAGTCTCGACTATCTCGGCATAGATGCCGTCGAAATAAGGTCGATGGGCGGCGGCGCAAACAGCGCGCTGTGGTGTCAGATGAAAGCCGACATTACCGGCAAAAAGCTCGTAACCTTGAAAAACAAGGAGACGGCGTGTCTCGGCTCTGCCATCCTTGCGGGCGTGGGATGCGGTTACTTTGAATCGGTTGAAAAAGCGGCGTCTCTTATTAAGACAGACAAGACCTACGTTCCCTCGGGAGAGGATTACACGAGCGTTTACAGGGCGTTCTTAAAATACGACGGCATACTCAACGTAAAACAATAAAAACCAAAAGGAAGTGTTATTATGATAAAAGCGGCATTCGTCGGATTCGGCGAAGTAAACACCCCTATCGACATTATTATAGGAAAATGCAAGGCGGCTGAGGAAAACCTCAGAAAAGAGGGCCTCGACCTCATAAGCGTATATCCCGTAACCGACGACTACGAGGAAAAGGATATAAAAAAGGCCGTTGACGCTCTTACGGGCAAGGATTTCGACCTCCTTATATGCTGCGTTGCCGGCTGGATTCCCACCCACGCGGTAGTAAAGGTTACGGAACATTTCAGAGAAAAGCCCATGGTATTATGGGGACTTTGCGGCTGGGTTGAAGGCGACAGACTCGTTACGACCGCCGACCAGGCAGGCACGACGGCGCTCCGCAAGACCTTTTCCGACCTCGGCTACACCTTCAAGTACGTTTACGACGTAGTAGGCATTCCCTCAAAGACAAAAACGGTTTACAACTACGCCGTTGCCGCAAGCGCGGCGAAAAAGCTCAGATTCGCAAAGGCGGGCATGGCGGGCTACCGCGATATGAACCTTTACGGAACGCTTTACGACGGCGGTTCGTTAAAGCGCGAAATAGGTCCCGAAATCGAGACCTTTGAAATGCTTGAAATAGAGCAGAGATACCAGAAAATCACGGACGAAGAAAAACAGACTGTTATCGACAGAGCGATGTCGAAATGGAATTTCTTGAAGCCCGCAAATCCCGAAAGTTTGAAGAAAGCTGCCGGCTACTATCTTGCGGTAAACGCGATCTGCAAAGAACGCGGCTACAAGGCAATTTCGCTTAAAGACGTCGACGGAATGAAGAAGCTCCTCGGCTTCCCGCCGGCTCCGATATTCATGCTGCTTGCGGACGAGGAAAATCTCTGCACCATTCCCGAAAACGACTCTCTCGGAAGCGTAACTCAGCTTATCGTGAAGGCCCTCACGGGACAGTGCGCGTTCTATCTCGAATTTTACGAATTCTTCACAGACAGAGTGCTTGCGGGCGTGCCCGACTACGTTCCCGCGGAAGCGACGCTTGACGGCGTTACGGTTATGCCCGCGGCGTTCGGCGAGCTTTCGGAAGGCATACTCAACGTAAGCAAGGCTAAACCCGGAAAACTCACGCTCTGCCGTCTTACCTACGACGACGGATTATACTGTATGCACATGGTTACCGGCGAAGGCATCACTCCGCGCAAGTGGGAGGAAGCCGGCTGGACACAGCCCGCGCCTCAGCTCCCGGGACTTGAAATAATGATGGACGACGTTGAAAAGTTCGCGCAGAACGTAATGTGCCAGCATTACATCGTATCTTACTGCGACAACACCGAAGTAATTTCAAACCTCTGCGACATACTCGGTATCGAAATCATCTGACAAGGAGACGGATATGTTACTTATTCTCGACACGGCGGACATAAACGCCATAAAACACATATCGGAATACTATCCCGTCGACGGCGTTACCACAAACCCCTCGATTATCGCCAAGGAAAACACCGATTTCTGGAGTCTGCTCAAAGAAATAAGGAAAATAATAGGCGAGGACAAGATGCTTCACGCGCAGACGACGCAGACCGTTTCCGACAAAATCGTCGAAGAGGCGATTTTAATGAAAAAGGAGCTGAAAGGAAGCTTTTTCGTGAAAATTCCGATTTCGGAAGAGGGACTTAAAGCGACGATGGAGCTCAAAAAGCTCGGCGTGGGGGTTACCATGACGGCGATTTTCACACCCGCGCAGGCGCTTATCGCCGCAAAGGCGGGCGCGGACTTCGTTGCACCTTACGTAAACCGTCTTGACAACATCTTAGGCGACGGAACCGAGGTCGTAGCGCAGATAGTAAAGCTGTTCAAGCTCCACTCCCTTAATTCAAAGGTGCTTGCGGCAAGCTTTCAGAACGCAGAACAGGTCCACAAGTGCGCGATGTACGGCTGCGACGCCGTAACCATAAGCGCGGACATCCCGAAAACCTTAATTTCGCATCCCATGACCGACAACGCGATTGCCGGCTTCAACAGAGACTGGAAAAACGCGTACGGCGACAAAACTATACTTGATTTTTAGGAGGACACCGGCAAATGAGCAAATTTTTAATCGGTTGGGACGAACAGAGCATCGTTCCCGACAAAAAAGTCAACCTTTTCGGTCAGTTTTACGAAAGAATTTCCCAATACGTCGAAACTGACATCACCGCGACAGCCATGGCGATAGAATGCGACGGCGACGAGGCGATAATCGTATCCCTCGACATCGTTCACGTACAGGACTTCCTTTTGAAGATGGTAAGGGAAAAGCTCAAGACGGTGATTCCCGATTTTCCGTCTGAAAAACTCATTATAGGCGCAACACACTCCCACACGTCGATAGGCTACGGCATGCCGTTTACCGGCGCAAAACGCGGCGGCGCTCCCGTAAAGCCCATTCTTGCGGAATTTGCGCCCAAAGACGCAAAATACAAGTCGCTCGTAACGCCGACGAAGGACGTGCTTACGCCTGCGGAAGCAACGGAGCTTCTCGTTGACAGATTGTCGACCGCGGCGGCAAACGCATGGAAATCGAGAAAAGAGGCGTTTTACGCAAACGAATTCGGCAGAGCGCCCGTCGGAATGTGCAGACGCGTCGAATACGACGACGGCACGGCTCAGATGTGGGGCGACGTGAACACCGCGAACTTCACCTGCCTTGAAGGCGGAAACGATTCCGGCATAGAACTGCTTTACATGTTCGGAAAAGACAGAAAACTCACGGGAATAGTTGCGAATATCGCTTGTCCCGCGCAGGTTCTCGAACACAGAAGCTTCATTTCGGCTGACTACTGGGGCTACGTTAAGGAAAACCTCAGAGCAAAGCTCGGAAAAGACATTTATCTCCTCGCTCTCTGCGGCGCGGGCGGCGACCAGTGCCCGAGAGACCTTATCCGCTGGGTGAACGGCGAAACTCCCATAAACGACCCCAACATCCACAGACCTAACTACATAGAGAGAAAAGCGGACCCGTCGATGTTCGACGTAAAGGGCTGCAAACTCATCGGAAAACGCGTTTCCAACGAAATTCTCTCGGTTTACGAGGAAATTGAGGACGTAAAAGACGAAATCGACTTTACGCACAAGACCATGACGCTCGACCTGCCTCTGAGACGCGCTACCATGAAGCAGCACGACGAGGCGGTAAGGGAAATCGAATATTATTTTGCCAAAAACGCGGACAAGAAGGAGTTCACATACGAGGACACCGCAAAACTCCACGTTTACGAGGGCACGATAAGAAGATTCCGCGAACAGCAGAACAAGGAAGTCGTTCCGACGGAAGTACACATCATCCGTTTCGGCGACGTTGCGTTTGCGACCAACCCGTTTGAACTCTTCCTTGACTACGGCAACCAGATTAAGGCGAGAAGCTATGCAAAGCAGACCTTCATCATGCAGCTTTCCTGCGGCGCTTACGGCTATCTCCCGACCGAAAAGGCAGAAAATCACGGACATTACAGCGCTTACATCTCAAGCGGACGCGTCGGCCACGAGGGCGGCGACCTTCTCGTAAGAGAGAGCATCACCGAAATCAACAAGATGTTCAAAGAATAATCTTCATTGATTATATAGCCCGCTTCCGCAAATGCGGAAGCGGGCTTTTTCCGCCCGAAACCGCGCGGCTTATTTTGCAAAATTAATTATTACTTATTATTAATTATTTTTTCAAAAACCTATTGACAAACGGAATTTGTTATGATAGAATAATTTCGTAAGAAAATTGGCAAACTTTGCGAAAGCAAAGGACGCAAAGCTTAGAGTCTAAGGGCAAAACGCCTATGACTGTCGGGTTGCGCTTCTTAAGTTTGTGGAATTTTCTCTTTTTTTTAGCACTCATAGAAAGGAGTGGCTTTCCTTGAAAAAAACCATTCTCATAACAGCCGCGTCAATCCTTGCTGTTATACTCTGCCTTTCGGCATCCGTTTTTGCTTCTTCGGCTTCGGGACATCCCGCCGTAATCTCAAACGGAAACATTTCACTTTTGGGCTCGTATTATATTGAAGGCAGCATTGCTTCCGCAAGCGGAAACATCTCCTTCGGTGCCGGCTCTGCTTCGTCATGCATACTTGACGGAGACGCTATTGTTACAGACGGACATTCCGTAACGTTCTTCAATCAGTGGAACATGCCTGATTTCAGAGGCGAAATAGTAGTGAGCGACGTTGATTTTCCGTATACTCCCGTTTCGGCACCCGCAACTCCTTCGGGAATTGCGTCCGCATCAAGCCTTCCGTATAACGTTACGGAAAGCGTTGCGGTTTCAAGCCTCAGATTCGGCGGAGACTATACGATAGATACATCCGCAGGCGACGTCTGGATTATCGCGGATACCGTTACTTTCCCTTACGGCTCGATAAACGTAACCGGTTCTAACAACGCCTATATCGTTGTAAACAACAGCATTACCTTCTCGGGCGGCACGGAAATTAATTCTGACGGAAATCTTTCGATTATACTCGGCACAGGCGTTGCGTACAACAACTATTCGGTAGCATACGCAAATCTCTACGTTACCGATAACCAGCTTGCCGCAAACGGCGGCGGAACGTTATACGGAAACATTTACCTTCTCAACGACGTGTGCAGCGTTTCCGGCAACTTCTCGCTTTACGGCACAATCTACGGCTCGGATACGGATATTTCCATGAGCGGAGCCGCTACGGTTTACGGAACGGTTGTTGCAGACAGCTTCTCCAACACGGGCAACTTTACAATAATATACGATCCTTATTATTCGCTTCCCGATGAAGGAAACTCCGGAAACACCGGTTCGACCACAGTCGAAGACACCTCGCTCATACTCTGCAATTCCGTGGGAAGAACTTCCATCCTCGGCGCGCTCAGTTTTGACGGCGCGTACATTTACGGCTACAACGACACCGAGATGGCTCCCGAAATGAACGTAAAGCGTTCGGAAGCAAGCGCAATGCTTTACAGAATTTTAAAGCAGAACGATGAGCTTGACGGATACGTACTTTCCGGTTCAACCTTCCCCGACGTTTCGGAAAACGACTGGTTCGGCTCGGCAATCGGATTCTTTGAATACATCGGCGTTTACAACAGCAACTACGGCGAAAACTACCTGTCTCCCGAAAACTTCATAACGAGAGGCGAGGCGGCAAAGCTCTTCGCTTTCGCGATGGGTATATCCGAAATCACCGAAGATGACGTATTCTCGGATGTTGCGCGCTCCAACAGATTTTATCCCTACATCACGGCGCTTGCAAACGAGGGACTTCTCGTAGGAAACGGCGACGGCACATACAGCCCCGACGCTTACATGACGAGAGCCGAATACGTTACGATATTCAACAGAATTCTCGGCAGAGACGACAGATACGACTACACGACGGACGTTGACGGAAATCCCGTTGAATGTCAGTTTGCCGACATGGATTCGTCCGCATGGTATTATGCAGATATGATGAGAGCGACCAACGCTTTCACGAACTTCAAGGTTGATTTCGCGAACAGAGCCGAAAGAAACGTTCTCGACGATTACACGGAATAAAAAACGCAAATTTTGAAAAAACGCAGTGCTCGGCACTGCGTTTTTTTATTTTATATTGTAATTTCCGGAAAATGTGATATAATTAAAATGTAACCTGATAAAGAAAGGAGGATAAAAATGATACTGCTGCTGCGCGACGAGCTTATTTGCTTCGTGCTTCTTGCCATTCTCTGGTATTCCCCTTCAAAACTCCAGATAATAAATAACAGCAAGACTTTTTCAAGGCTGACGGTTTTTGCGCTCATACACGTGCTTCTTGCCGCAATTTCGGTTTTCGCGGCAAACAGCGCGTCTTTTCCGTACGTGCCTAAAATCGCCTTTCATCTGTTCTTCTACCTGACCGCGATTTTATACGAAAAAGAACTGTTTTTATACGTCTTTAAAAAATGTTATCCGAAAAAAGCCGATTTGGCATACATATTCAGCTTTGTTTCCGTTTTGCTTTACCTCGTTTTTTCGGTAGTTTTATGCTTATTCCCCGGCATCACCGAACCCATCGTCTTCAAACAGCTTGAAAACGCATTTTTCTACGGTTCGGGACTTATTACGTCGGTCGGACATATTATTGCGCTCATCTTTTACGTTATTACCGTCTGCCTGCTTTTCTCGCACAGAAAAGAGCTCGGAAAGAATTATTCGGTGTCAATTCTGCCGTTTTTATTCATACTCGCCGTTTTCGGAACGATTCAAGCGGTTTACCGTCCGTTTTTGTTCACCGGCGGCGTCATTACGGCGGAAACCGTCGTCTTCTTCCTGTTCTTTGAAAATCCTATTTACTCGTTTGAAAAAGAGCTCCTCACCGACGCCATGACCGGCATGGGTTCCCGCCACAGCTATGAAAAAGAGATAGAAAAGCTTGAAAAAATATATAGAAAAAACCCGTCCGAGACCTATCTGTTCGCCTTCTGCGACATAAACAGACTGCGGAACGTAAACAACCTTTACGGACACCGCAAAGGCGACGACTACATCTCCCTTGTCGCGTCGGAGCTCTCGGACTGCCTTAAAAACGCGCACGGAATTTACCGCGTGGGCGGCGACGAATTCATAGCAATATACATCGGCGTAAGCGAAGAGACCGCCGTTGCGGAACTCAACGCGGTGAGCGAAAACCTCAAGGCGAAAAGCGAAAAATACGAGTACGAGCCGAGCGTTTCGATAGGTTACGCCACGTCGGAAAAGAATTTCAAAACCTTGAAAGAGGTAATACAGGCGGCGGACTACGCTATGTACGCCGTGAAAAACAAGGCGGCGGCGGGAAAGTATTACGACTCCCCGAGAAAGCTGAATTTCAACACGTCGGGACTTACGGACAAGTTTTTCGACGCGTTATGCGCGTCGGACGATTTAAAATATCTGTTCGTCTCAAACCTCGAAACGCACGTTTCGCGCGTTTCTCCCGCTTTGCAAAAGGATTTCGGCTTTAAGAGCGAATTTATGACCGACTTCCTCGATATATGGACGCCTAAACTTCATCCCGACGACAGGCAGGCGTTCATAGACTCTGTTTTTTCGATTACAAAAGGAGAAAATACATCCAAAAACATCGACTTTTCGGCGCTGAAAGGTGATGAGGGATACGTTAAATGCAGAAGCTACGTATTTTTCATGCGCGGCGACGCCGAAAACGCGGATTTGATTTTGGGATATATGAAGGTAAACGACAAACTTTGATTATTTCGGGAGAAATATATGCAGTCATTTGAATTTGTTTTTTCATATCTTAGTTTCCACTTTATCTGCCTGTTTCTTTTATCAATGATATTTATGGGCATGAGGAGGGGGCTGCGCCCCGGTCAGAAAATCTTCATAGACCCGTATCTTGTGTTTATGTATCTCTTCGGCGGGCTCGTTCTGCTTACAGACGCTCTGTGGCAGATTCTGCTCATTACCGGCTCGCCGCTTTGGCTCTCATACCTTGTAAATATCTTATATTTCATATCGTCGACGCTCGGAATTTTGTCTTGGTTCCGCTTCTGCACGTTTACGGTTGAAAACATCTTTTACAAAAAAAGGATTTTGAAGATTATTTCGGCAATACCCGCGTTTTGCATATGCGTTCTGTTTTTATCGGCGCCGTTCAACGGTCTTATCTTTTCCATAAAAGACGGCATGTATTTCAGAGGTCCCTTATTCGTTCTCGACCCGGTTATCAAAATGCTTTATCTGTTCACAACATCTTTGATTACCGCACTTATTGCGATAAGGACCAAAAACAGAAAATTAAGGCACATATGCATCTCGTTCCTGTTATATGAAATTCCGGTCATAATCTGCGGCATACTCCAGACGGTTACGGGCTACGATTTCAACTGCATAGGCCTTACGATAAGTCTGCTCCTTTTATATACGCGCGGAATCGCGAACGCCACGCGCGACAACAGCGAGCTTATAAACTCGGTTCTCGGCTCGTTTGACGCTTCGTTTATCGTAAACGCCGACAAAGACACGATAAAGGCGTTTTACGTCGATGAAAAATACAAAAACTCAAACGGCGTTCCGCTTCGCCCGGGATATCTGGAATGGATAGGCGAGAGCATCAACGAAACCGTCGTTCCGGAAGACAAAAATTACGCTCTTGAAAATTTCGACCTCGGTTTCATCACTCAAAAGGTAAAAAACGAGAGATTTTTCTCAATAATCTACCGAACGCACGGCAAAGACCAGAAAATTTTATATCACAAAACCACCTTTATGAACGCCGAGAGCAAATTCGGCCAGAACGAGTTTCTGATGTGCGTTCAAAGCATCGACCTCGACAAATACGCGCTCGACGGTGCGGCGGAAGATACAGACAACAACGACAAGTTATACAAAATAAACGAGGACATCTTCTTGATTGCCGGCGCGGTTATCGAGGCGCGCGACGCCGAAAGCGGAGAACACGTATTCAGGGTAAAGGAATACACGCGCTTACTTGCAAACGCAATAATGGAAAACTTCCCGGAATACGGACTTACAAACGAGCTTGTGAGCTACATCACCGCCGCAAGCGCACTCCACGACCTCGGAAAAATAATGATTCCCGATTCAATTTTACTCAAAGCCGGAAAACTCACGCCGGAGGAATTTGAGATAATGAAGACGCACACCGTCAAGGGCTGCGAGCTTATCGACCGCTTCCCGATAGAATCGGCGGAAAATTATATCAAGGCCGCGCGGGAAATCTGTATGTGGCACCACGAAAGATATGACGGAAAGGGTTATCCCGACGGGCTTTCGGGAGAAAACATTCCGATTTCGGCGCAGATTGTCGGAGTTGTCGACTGTTACGACGCGTTGACGGCGAAACGCGTTTACAAGGACGCAAGCACGCCCGACGAGGCGTTTGAAATGATTAAAAACGGCGAATGCGGCGTCTTTTCGGACAAAATTCTTTTGTGTTTCGAAAAAGTAAAGGACAGTTTCGCTTCCCTTGCGGCGCATTCTTGAAAATAGCAAAAAAACAGGCAGGAATGAACT
>JAGADB010000112.1 GCA_017613815.1 Clostridia bacterium
CCATTTTCCATGTACTTTTCTTACACAAGAAAAGTACCAAAAGAGTGCGGGCTTTCTCACAGAAAGCCCGGGAAAGACAATTATTTCATTTTTCCCGTATGTTCGCACCGAATAAATAAGGTATCAGCTCTCTTTGGTTACTTTCTCTCTCGTGAGAGAAAGTAACGAGAGACAGTAAAGAAAAGAAAGAAAAACCGTAAATATTTGTCAGGAAATAAATGCAAATATGTATTGCAAAAAGGATTAAAAAATGTTATTATTATATTGAATATCTATATATTGAATTATTATATGCATGAGGAGTACGAGATGAATAAGGCTTACAGCAATATAAAACCCAATATATACATCGAAACTTCGGGCGTATACTCGATGGCGTACGCGCTTTCGGAGATATGTCCTGTTGACGCGGTAATAATAAGCGATCTGCCGGCGGGGAAATTCAATCTTTCGGTCGGACTTTCATGTGAATTCAAGGGCAAGACCGTTTTTTCGTTTGAAGAAAAGACGTTTTACGATATAGAAACGCAACTTTTTGCGAAGAAGGACAACCACTCGCTTCTTATTCGCTTTGACTATAAGGATTTTGAGATAAACTACGATTTTCTAAAGAACATCGAAAGCGGCACGAACTGCGCCGTCAAAGCGGTTATAAAGGTTGACGGAACCGAATACTATGCGGATTCCGCGATAAGCGTGCTGCCCAAAAACGTCTGGAACGGAACGGAAAACCATCCCGAAACTCTGTGCGCTTTCTGCACGCCGGACAGTAAATTTATAAAGACTCTGACCGAAAACGTAAAGCCGGGCGGAAGATTTCCCGCATACGAAACCGTTGTTGAAAACGCAAGAAGCATCGTCAAAAATATGAGAAGCAGAAACGTAATCTGCGCGAAACGGGAGTCGTACAGCCCGGAAAAGAAGCAGACCGTCAACGTCTCCGACGTGTCGCTTCTCGACGGAACGGTTGTCTGCACGCCGCTTGAACTTGCGGTCATATTCGTTTCGTGCATGGAGCGCTTTTTGCTTCCCGGCGTGATAGTTTTCGTCAAAAACACCGCGGGAATAACGAACGTCTTTTGCGGCGTGAAATTCTACTCGGAAAACCCGGGCGCAATATCCGAAAGCAAGACGAAAATCTTATCTGAAATGGCGAATAATGAGATACTGCTGTTTGACCCGGCAATTCTCTCGTCGGCGCAGAATATAGACGTAATGCTCGCAAAAGAGGCGGTTTACAATTACGTTTCAAGACCGGAGAACGAAATAATGCTCTCTCTCGACGTTCTTGCCTGCAGAAAAGCGGGCGTGAAGAACGCGCACGCGGTAAAACCGCTCGACGTGGGTAAAATAAAGTTTACGTCCGCAAGGGAAGCGCTCGGCGACGTGTACGTCGGACTTGAAAACACAAAAGAATTCAAGCTTCTCGAAGGCGATTATCTCTCATTCGACGTGCTGCCGGTTATCGGCAAATACGAAACGCTTTGCGAAGGCGAAAACGGTGGAATTTTCGTTCACCCGCTCGAAATCAACGAAAAAATCGGCGTGTATTCGGGACTTGCCGACGGCTTTTGCTCTTTTGCGCTCAAAGACGTAAAGAAAATCGCGTATAACAAGGCGGAACTGACTGCCGTCAGCGAAAAATACAACTATTTCAGGAACCGCATTTCAAATAATAATTACTTAACCTGCGCCCTTTACGAAAACCCGTTCCACAATAAGATCTCCAAAATGACGTTTGGTTCGGGCAAAAATTACCGCACCTACGTTATATGCGGATTTTTAAGGGCGACGAAAAAGGACTCGGGAGAGACGAGATATATTCCGCTGAGTTTTGTAAAGGCGGAGCTTGAACTTGAAGGCAGTTATAAACTCAAAATAACGGATAAAGAACCGATAATCAATCCGCTTCTGCTTTCGTACGTATCGGGCGGGGAAATTGACGCAAATTCCGTAAAGAACGCAGACGACGCCGTGTCTTTGGTCGAAAAGCTCATACTTAAAAATAAACCTGCGCTCGATAAATATTTTTCAAAGACGGAAGTCATAAGGGAAGCGGCGCTTGTAAACGCGGACTTTTCGCCGGTTTATCTGTGGCGCAATATAAAATCCTACGGCAAAAAATATCTTGGAAACAGCCTCGTAAACGCATTCCTTTCGGGAAAACCGCTTGAAAAATACGAGGAACCGGCGCGCGAATATGTCTTTTCGCACTACGTTCCCGACGAGCTTGAAGAAAAACTCCTTTCATCCGATTCGCTTGTCGTTTCGGGAGACGGAGATATTTCGTCGAAAATCGCTCTTGCGGCGGATAAGATTGCCTATAACGCATACGCGGGCAAAAAGACGCTCGTTATTTCGTCCGACGAAGGATTTACGTCGGAAACCGAGAAAAAACTCGAAGAACTCGGACTTTCGGCGCTCGTGCTGAAGCCCGAAAAAACGACTTCCGAAGAGATCGTCTCAAAAATGAAGGAAAAAATCGACGAAATAGGGAAGGATTATACCATAAACAGACTGCTTAAAATTCCCGATGATTATAAGAGCACCAAAAAGGCTTTAAGAGACTATTCCGACTCTGTCGTTTCAGCTTCAAACGAGTTCGGAATGTCGCTTTCCGACGCGGCGGAATCGTATATCGGCGCAAATACGGGAATAGAAAACGAAAAGGTTCTCGAAACGGATAAAAAGGCGTTTGAAGGCGAAAACGCGCTCAACGGCATGTTCGGAATCGCGGAGGAGCTCATAGTCGAAGCGGAAAAGGCGCTCGGGGACGCGGGACTTGAAAAGTACGAGCCGATAAGCAGACACCCGCTTTTCGCGGTGCGCAAAAAAGTAAATACCGACGAAAGACTCGAAAAGGGCTTCGATATAATTGACAAAATAATTTCGATTCTTTCGGATTACAGGGAGAGCTTCCTTGAAATAGAGGACGAAATAAACATCGGAATTTCCGAAATAAAGACGCAGAAGGCGCTTATGGCGCTCAACGAACTCTATAAAACCGTAATTTCCGCGCGCGAGCTCGATATTCCGAGCGGATTTACCGAAAACGACATATCCGTCTTTGCCGACAATTCGGAGAGCCTTGCAAAAGCGAAGGACAGACTTGAAAACATAGAATTCCAGCTGAGATTTATGAATAAGGAAATCTTTGAAGACGTGGATATTCTGCTTTCCGACTTCAGCTATAACGATGGACATAACGAAAACTTCATAAAGAAATATCTTATTAAAAAGAACAATAAAGACGTGCTTTTGCAGTACGTTTCACCCGAAA
>JAGADB010000113.1 GCA_017613815.1 Clostridia bacterium
GCCGCTCGCAAAGCCGAGCATGTTTTTCTGCGTTTTTTCTTTTATTTGTCCGTTAAAAGTATATACGACGGCGGCGCCTACAGACGTTCCGACAAACGGCAAGAGCACGCCGAAAATCACAGCGATTATTTTTGTCATTACAAAAAGCTTGTTTCCTTCCCTTTTTATGACATTATATTCATGCGGTATTTTTATTGTTTCACTTTACAAATCGTGAAATTTTTGGTATTATATATTTTGTATAAATATGTATATCAGAGGTTGACAAAATGACACCGAAAGAACAGGCTTTCCGATTTTTGAAAAAAGTTTCAAAGCCCGCGCGCTACACAGGCGGCGAGCTTAATCAGGTATTGAAGGAAAAGTCGAAAATGAACGCAAGGTTTGCGTTCTGCTTTCCCGACACCTACGAAATCGGAATGTCAAACCTCGGAATTAAAATTCTTTACGACTGTCTCAACGCCGAAGAAGATATATGGTGCGAAAGGGCCTACGCGCCCTGGCCCGACATGGGCGAACTTCTCAAAGAAAAGGACATTCCCTTATACGCTCACGAAAGCGGAGACGCACTGTCCGACTTTGATTTTCTCGGTTTTACCCTGCAATACGAGATGTCTTACACAAACGTGCTTTACGTGCTTTCTCTTGCGAAAATCCCTCTTCTTTCTTCCGAAAGAACTAACGAGCATCCCATCGTCATCGGCGGCGGTCCGTGTTCATACAATCCCGAGCCGGTTGCGGACTTTTTCGACGTTTTCAGTATAGGAGAGGGCGAAAAAGGGCTTGTTGAAGCGGTAAGGTGTTACATAGACTACAAAAAGACGCACGGAAAATTCGACAGAGCGGACTTTCTGCGTGAATTATCGCACGTCAAGGGCTGTTACGTGCCCTCGCTTTACAACGTGGAATACTCTCAAAGCGGTGAGATTTCAAAAATCGAGCCGAAATATCCCGACGTTCCGTCTGTAGTCGAAAAGCGCTGTATAAAAGATTTTGAAAACGCGCGCTTTCCCGAAAAAGCGCCCGTTCCTTTTACCGAGACGGTTCACGACAGAATTATGCTCGAATGTGCGCGCGGCTGCATGAGAGGCTGCAGATTTTGCCAGGCGGGAATAATATACAGACCTTACCGCGCAAAATCGCCCGAAACGTTAAACCGCCAGGCGTATTCCCTGTTCAGATCCTCGGGATACGAGGAGATTTCGCTTACTTCATTGAGTATAAGCGATTATCCGTGTCTTATGGAACTTGTAGACTTGCTCAAAGAGTGGACGGACAATGAAAAAATAGGTATTTCACTTCCGTCTATGAGAATTGACAGTTTTGAAGCGAAAATTATGGAAAAGGTGCAGGGCGTACGCAAATCGGGACTGACTTTCGCGCCCGAAGCGGGCACTCAGCGTTTGAGAGACGTTATAAACAAGAATCTCACGACGGAAGAAATCCTTGACGGCTGCAGAAACGCGTTTTCAACCGGAAGAACAAACGTCAAGCTCTACTTTATGCTCGGACTTCCCACCGAAACCGACGACGACGTCGCGGGTATTGCAAACCTCGGTAAGCAAATAGTAAACGTTTACTATGAAAATCCCAACCGTCCGAAAGGAAAAAGCATTGAAGTTACGATTTCCGTCGCGTGCCTCGTTCCGAAAGCGCACACGCCTTTTCAATGGTTCGGGCAAAATTCTCTTGAAGAACTCAGAAGAAAGCAAATGCTTTTAAAGGATTCAATAACCACACGGAAAATACGATACAACTGGCACGAAGCGAAGGTTTCGCGCATTGAAGCGGTATTTGCGCGCGGCGACAGACGGCTTTCAAAAGCGCTTATCGAAGCAAACAGGCTCGGTATGAAATTCGACGCGTGGGACGAATATTTTTCGTACGATTTATGGATGAAAGCCTTTGAAAACGCGAGGATTGATCCGTCGTTCTATGCTGAAAGAAACATAGGTTTCGACGAGATACTTCCGTGGGACCACATTGAATGCGGAGTAAGCAAAAAATTCTTAATAGACGAGGCTAAAAAGGCACTTAAAGAAACAACAACGCCCGACTGTCTTACTAAGTGCTCGGCGTGCGGCGCCGCAAAATACGGGGCATCTCTTTGCTTAAAACGCGACATAAACCCGAAAAATGCAAAGGAGGGTGAAGAATGACGGATTTCAGAATTATTTTCTCGAAAAAAGGAAGTCTTGCGTTCATTTCCCACCTTGACCTGACGCATACTTTCATAAGAGCGCTCAAAAGGGCGGGCATTCCGCTCAAATACTCCGAAGGCTTTAATCCGAGACCGAAAATGGCGTTCGGACTTCCCCTTTCCGTCGGAACGGAGGGCGAAAACGAGATTTTAGACCTCTCACTTTCGCGGGATTTGAGCTGCGAAGAATTAAAAGAAAAACTGCAAGGCAGTCTATCTGACGAAATACAAATAAAATCGGTATCGGAGCCGGGCAAAAAGATTAAAAACATAAAATACGCCGTTTACCGCGTGACCGTTTCGGAGGATAACGGCCCGGAAATCACATCCCGGAAGAGCGCTCTGCCCGAGAGATTTGAGTTTGAGAGCGGCACGCTCTGCGGCACCGCCTACACTTACGACAGCGCTTATGCCACAACGGGCGAAACAGTCGGAATGTGCGGCGGATTCGAGCACGACGGCGACGGAATCTCACTTGATTTCACCGTGCCCGAGAGCGGAGATTATGAACTTGCAATCGTTTACGGCAAAGCGAATGACGGTCCCTCCCCC
>JAGADB010000114.1 GCA_017613815.1 Clostridia bacterium
TTACGCTCAAAAACAGTTTTCACGGAAGAACCCTTACCACCCTTTCGGCAACGGGACAGGACCGCTTTCACGAGCTTTTTAAGCCGCTTACCCCCGGTTTTGTATATGTAACGGCAAACGATGAAAAGGAACTTGAAGAGATACTTAAAACAGAAAAAATCGCCGCGGTCATGATAGAATGTATTCAGGGCGAGGGCGGCGTTATGGCTTTGTCCGGAAATTACGTAAAAAAGCTCTTTGAGCTTGCGAAAAAATATGACGTTCTGACAATCGTCGACGAGGTGCAGACCGGAAACGGACGCTCGGGCATGCTTTACAGCTATATGAATTTCGGCGTGTCCCCCGACATCGTTTCGACGGCAAAGGGGCTCGGCGGCGGTCTTCCGCTCGGCGCGACCATGCTTTCGGAAAAGCTTGAAAACGTCTTCGGACCGGGCGACCACGGCTCGACCTTCGGCGGAAATCCCGTATGCTGCGCCGGCGCGATTTCGGTAATCGACCGTCTCGATGAGGAATTTTTGAAAACCGTGCGCGAAAAGAGCAAATATATCTTTGACGCGCTTTCCGGCGCAAAAGGGATAAAATCGGTGAGCGGCATGGGACTCATGATAGGTCTTGAAACCGAAAAAGCGGCGTCCGACGTCGTGAACGAATGTATCGAAAACGGCGTTTTGTGTTTGACCGCCAAAAACAAGGTGCGCCTGCTTCCGGCGCTGAATATTCCGTACGACGCGCTGGAAAAAGCTCTGAGCGTCATAAAGAGCGCGTGCGCGGATTAAAGAGGTGTAAAAATGCTTAATCCTTCAATTAAAAAAGTACTCGTAATCGGCAGCGGCCCCATTGTCATAGGTCAGGCGGCGGAGTTCGACTACGCGGGCACGCAGGCGTGCAAGATTTTGAAAAAAGAGGGCGTTGAAATCGTCCTCGTAAACTCAAATCCCGCAACGATAATGACCGACCGCGAGATGGCGGACGAAATATATCTCGAACCGCTGACGCTCGAGACGGTAAAGAGAATAATAAAAAAGGAAAAACCCGATTCCATGCTTGCAACCCTCGGCGGACAGACGGGGCTTACGCTCGCAATGGAGCTCGACAAGACGGGCTTCCTTGAAGAAAACGGCGTAAAACTCATAGGCACAAACGTCGACAGTATAAACAAGGCGGAGGACCGACAGCTTTTCAAGGACTCCATGGAGAAAATCGGCGTGCCGACGATAGCGTCCGACACCGCGGAAAACGTCGAAGACGCAATAAAAATCGCAAACAAAATCGGTTATCCCGTAATAATACGCCCCGCGTTTACTCTCGGCGGCGGAGGCGGAGGCGTCGCATATTCAGACGAAGAAATGAAGACTGCCGCCGAAACGGGACTCGACACCTCGCCGATAAGGCAGATTCTCGTCGAAAAATACATTTTCGGCTGGGAGGAAATAGAATTTGAAGCCATGCGCGATTCCGACGGAAACGCGATAATCGTCTGCAGTATGGAAAACGTCGACCCCGTCGGCATCCATACCGGCGACTCGATAGTCGTAGCACCCGCGCTGACGCTTCCCGAAAAGGATATGGAGATGCTGAGGCAGGCGTCTCTCAATATCGTAAATTCGCTCAACATCGTCGGCGGCTGCAACTGCCAGTTCGCCTACGACCCGAAAACCTCGGAATACTACGTCATAGAAATAAATCCGCGCGTATCGCGCTCCTCGGCGCTCGCCTCAAAGGCGACGGGATACCCGATAGCCAAGGTTACGGATATGATTGCGCTGGGATATAAACTGCACGAAATAAAGTTCGACCGAAACGCCGCCGGCTCCGCCGCGACCGAGCCGGACGTAGACTATATCGTGCTCAAATACCCCAGGTGGCCGTTCGACAAGTTCACCAACACAAGCCGCAAGCTCGGCACGCAGATGAAGGCGACGGGCGAAGTTATGGCAATCGGCGCAAGCGTTGAAGAAGCGCTTATGAAAGCCGTCCGCGGCGCAGAAATCGGGCAGGAAACCTTGAACCGCGCGTCAAAAAGCGGAAAACCCCTCGAAGAGCGCATAACGCGCGTAAACGACGTGCGCATTTTCACGGTTTTCGAGGCGATTAAGGCGGGCTATTCGGTGGAAAAACTGCATGACATTACGAAAATCAACCCGTTTTTCATAGAAAAACTCAAAAATCTCGCCGATTTTGAAAAAGCCCTGAAAGATTCCCCCGTATTTACGAAAGAGGCGTACCTGCAGGGCAAAAAGTTCGGCTACACCGACAAGGCGCTTGCCGAAGTAAGCGGAAAAATGCTCCCCGACAAGCTTTACGCAAAATTCAAGGCGGTTGACACCTGCTCCGGCGCATTCGGACCCGCGGCGTACTATTATTCGTATTACGACGGACAAAATTCATACGAAAACAAAGAAGCGGTGCACGAAAACAGAATTCTGGTTCTCGGCTCGGGACCTATACGCATAGGCCAGGGCATAGAATTCGACTACAGTTCCGTGAAATGCGTGGAAGTGCTTAAAAAACTCGGTTATGAGGTCATAATCATAAACAACAACCCCGAAACCGTCTCGACCGACTACGACATCGGAAACCGCCTCTATTTCGAGCCGGTAACGAGAGAAGACGTGATGAACGTAATTCACGCCGAAAAGCCCTTCGGCGTTGTGGTCGCGTTCGGCGGTCAGACGGCGATAAAGCTCGCGCAGTACTTAGAGGAAAACGGAATTAAAATCCTCGGCACGTCGGCGGAAGGTATAGACCTTGCGGAAGACCGCGAAAAGTTCGACGCGTTCCTCGAATCGATAGGAATGACGCGCCCGAAGGCGGTTGCGGTTTACACGACGGAAGAGGCGCTCGTCGCCGCGAAAATCCTCGGATACCCCGTACTGCTGCGCCCGTCGTACGTAATAGGCGGCCAGGGCATGAGCGTTGCGCGCTCGTCCGACGAGGTAAAGACCTATATGAACATCATTCTCTCGGGCGACATCGCAAACTCGGTGCTCGTCGACAAATACATGCCCGGCAAGGAGCTTGAAGTCGACTGCATTTCCGACGGCAAAAGCGTGCTTATCCCCGGAATTATGGAGCACATAGAGCGCGCCGGCGTTCACTCGGGCGACTCTATCGCGGTTTATCCGCCCTACAACCTCACCGATTCGATGAAATCGCAGATATGCAAGGCGTCGACCGAGCTTGCCCGCGGCATAGGCACAAAGGGTATCGTAAACATACAGTATCTCATCCAGGAAAACAAGCTTTACGTCATAGAAGTTAATCCCAGGGCGAGCAGGACGGTGCCTTATATAAGCAAGGTTACCGGCATTCCCATGATAGAACTTGCGAGCCGCATAATGATGGGCGAAACGCTCGAGGAGCTCGGTTATTCCGAAGGCCTTGCCGACTACGCTAAATACTACGCCGTAAAGGTGCCGGTATTCAGTTTTGAAAAGATATACGACGCAAACTCCATTCTCGGTCCCGAAATGAAGTCGACGGGCGAGGTGCTCGGTATCGGCAGGACCAAAACCGAAGCGCTGTACAAGGGGCTTACCGCAAGCGGAATAGACGTGCGCAAGCTCGCTTCGTGCGAAAAGCAGGGCATACTCATCTCGGTTGAGGACTACGACTACTCCGACGCGATCTCCCTTGCCGAAAAGTTCACCGACCTCGGAATAAAGCTTTACGCAACTCCCGACACGGCGAAGGCGATACGCGCGCGCGGCATGGACGTAACGACGGCTCACAACGTCTGGGAAAACGACGATATTTACAACCTCTTGAACAACGGCGACGTAAATTATCTCGTATATACCGGCGCGGTAATGGACTCCTCCGTCGGCGATTTCAGACTTCTCCACAGAAGGACGATGGAGCTCGGAATCCCGTGCATGACGAGCATCGACACGGCAAATGCGCTCGCAGACGTAATAAGCGCCTGCTACAATCAGGACAACACTTATCTTGTAAATATAAACGGCTGAGGTGTACTATGAATCTTAAAGGAAAAAGCTTCTTAAAACTGCTCGACTTATCCGAAAGCGAAATAATCGGACTTCTTGACCTTGCTTCCGACTTCAAGGACAAAAAGAAAAAGGGAATCCCGCATAAGATATGCGAGGGCAAGAATGCGGCGCTCATATTTGAAAAGACGAGCACGCGCACGAGATGCTCGTTTGAAGTCGCCTGCGCCGACCTCGGAATCCACCCCGTATATCTCGACCCCAAGGGCTCGCAGATAGGCAAAAAGGAGAGCATTCCCGACACGGCGAGGGTGCTCGGACGTATGTTTGACGGCATAGAGTACCGCGGCTACGGCCAGGAAATCGCGGAAGAGCTTGCGAAATATTCGGGAGTCCCCGTATGGAACGGACTTACGAACGAATTTCATCCGACTCAGGTTTTGGCGGACCTGCTGACAATACGCGAGCATTTCGGAACTTTGAAAGGCAAAAAACTCGTGTATATGGGCGACGCGAGATACAATATGGGAAACTCCCTCATGGTCGGCTGTGCGAAGGTGGGAATGAACTTCACCGCCTGCGCTCCGAAAAAGTATTTTCCGAACCGGGAACTCGTAAACGAGTGCCTGAAAATCGCGGAAAGCTCCGGCTCCGTTTTGTCGTTTGAGGAGGACCCCGAAAAGGCGGTAAAAGGCGCCGACGTAATATACACCGACGTATGGGTTTCCATGGGCGAGCCCGATGAGGTGTGGGAAGAGCGAATCAAAGACCTGTCGCCGTATAAAGTTACTTCCGCGCTTATGGAAATTGCCGGTGAACAGTGCAGATTTATGCACTGCCTGCCCGCGTTCCACGACCTTAAAACGACGATAGGAAAAGAAATTTACGAAAAATACGGAATAACCGAAATGGAGGTAACCGACGAGGTGTTCGAGAGCGAAAAGTCGATAGTTTTCGACGAAGCGGAAAACAGAATGCACACCATAAAAGCGGTTATCGCCGCAACTCTTGCGTAAAATAATGAAAAAAACAGAAGCGAACGCTTCTGTTTTTTCGTTTTATTGAAAAATTCCGGGCGTTGTGCTATAATAAAGCAGAAACATTTTTCGGAGGGAGAATATGAATTCAAACGACGTATTAAGCTATAAGTGTCCGTCCTGCGGAAGTCCGCTCGTTTACGGCGTTGACGGCAAGCTGATTTGCTCTTCCTGCGGCAACACCTACGAGCCGGAGGCGCTGCAGGTTCTCGAGCGCTCGGAGGTCGAAGACAAGGGCTTCGACTGGGGCGACTACACAAAGAAATTCGAAAACGAAAAGGAAGTGCTGGAAAACACTTCCATTTACATCTGCCGCTCGTGCGGAGCCGCGATAGAAGCGGACGAAACCCTTGCGGCAACCCACTGCCCGTACTGCGACAACGAAATAATTCTATCCGACAGACTTACGGGCGGCCTAAAACCGAACGCCGTAATTCCTTTCAAAATCAGCGAAAAAACGCTTGAGGATTCGGTGAAAAACTACTTCAAAAACAAGCCTCTTTTGCCGTCGAACTTCATAAACAAGCAGAAAATGAGCAAAATAAAGGGAATTTACGTCCCGTTCTGGCTTTTCGACTCGAAAATCGACGGGCAGACCTTCTTTAACGGCACGAAAACGCGCTTTTATTCCGATTCGGACTATAATTACACCGAAACGAGACACTATATCATAGAAAACGACGGAAAAATGAGCTTTTCCAAAATTCCCGTCGATGCAAGCGTCAAGATGGACAACGACCTCATGGACGCGGTCGAGCCGTACGACTATTCCGAGCTTTGCGACTTCAATCCCGCCTACCTCTCGGGCTTTTTCGCCGACAGATTCGACGAGGACCCGGAGATGAGCATTCCGAGAGCGGAAAAACGTATGAACGAGTCCGCCGAAGCCGTTTTCAGAAGCTCCGTTACCGGCTTTGACTCCCTTACGCTTAAGAGCAAGAACCTAAAACTCACCGATTCCACGGTAAAATACGTTCTGCTCCCCGTTTACCTGCTCAATCTTCAATATATGGGCAAAAATTACAGATTTGCGATAAACGGACAGACAGGAAAAGTCGTGGGCGAGCTTCCGATAAGCAAATTCAAAAAAATAGCGTATTACCTCGGCATAACGGCAGGCGCCGCGGGCATTATCTGGTCGGTGCTCTCGCTTATACACATAATGTGAGGGGGTGCGGAAAATGAAAAAGATTTTATTTGTTATTCTTTTCGCTTGCCTCATTTTGAGTATCTGCGTTTCCGCGCAGGAGTACGACGGCTCCATTTACAGAATAAACGACTTCGTAGGCGTGATTACCGATGAGGACGTCGATATTATCGACGATATTATTGCGGAAAACATAGAGCCCCTCGAAACCGATTTCCCGATTTATATTTTCGATACGCTTGACGAAAATACCGAGCTTCGCGAGCACGCAGACGCGTACTACGAGCATAACAATTACGGCTACGGCGAAGATAAAAGCGGAATTTTCCTCGTTTTCGACCTCAAAAACCAAATTTACGCGGTGTATTACTACGGCAAAGCCGACGAAATAATCACAAGCGGCGCGAGAACCGAAATCTTAAACACCGTAAGGGCGTCTCTCGATGACGAAAGCAAGAATAACGCCGACGTCTTCAAGGACTATCTCGAAAAGGCGTTCGAATGCGTAAAGACGGCAAATAAAGAAACGGAGCCGGAGGACAAATCCGATAAAGAAAACGGTATGCCCTATTGGTACGCCGACGACGTGAATAATTTTAAAAACTTCCACGCCGAAAACCCGAAAAGAGTCGTCGACGACGCCGACGTGTTCACGCCCGAACAGGAGGCATACCTCTCCGAAAAGGTGCAGGAAATCGTCGATAAATACGGCTTCGGCTACGTGCTTTTCACCGACAACAGCACCCACGGACTGTCGCAGGAACTCTATTCCGCCGACTTCTTGTACTATAACGGCTACGGAACCGGCGAAAATTACAGCGCCGTCTGCTTCTTCCTCTCGCTCGAGGAGGGCAACCGCGGCTGGAGAACGACTTCCATAAACGACTGCGAAAAAATCTTCACAAGCAGCGTGTGCTACGATATAGACGAGCTCGTCGACAGCGATTTCAGAAGCGGAAACTATTACGAGGCGTTCAGAAAACAGGTGGAATTCACCGCAAAACTGTTCGAGGATATAAATAACCTGCCCGAATGGTACCCCGAGGGCGTATCTGTCTTCGATATTGACAGATACGACAGAGAATACGCCGAAAAAGCGGATTTGTCAAAAAAACGCATAGTCGATAACGCAATTCTCTTTTCCGAAGATGAAATAGAGGTACTTTCCGAAAAAATCGGGGAAATCGTCGAAGAAAGCGGCTTCGATTTCGTGATTTTCACCGATACGAGCAGACACGGCCTCGATTTTTATGAGTACGCATGGGACTTTTACTACTATAACGGCTACGCAAAGGACGGCGCGATACTGTTTGTGTCCGACGAAAACGGCATTCTCTCATGGATAACCGTTCCGTTCGGAAAGGCGGCGGAAAAGCTTGAGGATACGGGTATAAATACGACGATCGTCGACGATATGTACTACGGCAATATGCAGCCCGCCATGGAAAAATACCTGCAAAACCTTTCTTTCGCATATAAGCACGGCAGACTGAAAATGAGCGCCGGCAAAAAGATAGAATACGCGGTAATCGGACTTATCGCGGGCTTTATAATCTCGCTCGTCGTCGTTTCGGGACTGAAAAGGAAAATGGTGATAAAACCCGAAACGTCGGCAATGGAATACCTCGTGCCGGGTAGCTTTGCGCTGCGCTCCCAGAGGATAAAATTCCTCTATTCAACCGTTACCAGAACGGCAAAGGAGAGCTCGCACTCTTCAGGCTCGGGCGGCGGCTCGTCGTATAGCAGCGGCTCCGCCTCGTCCGGCGGCAGCTACTCCTCCGGCGGAAGGAATTTTTGATATAAAAAAAGGAAAAACCTGCCCGAACGCCGAGTGTTCTTTAGAACGCTCGGCGAACGATGAGTTCCGCTCGCGCGGAACGTGATGAGCGCTTACGCGCGTTATGATCGGCTTCGCCGAGTTATGAGTGCCTTCGGCACGTTGGCGGAGCTCATCTCATAACTTTGCGGGAATACCGCAAATCATAACTGCGACCAAAGGGAGCATCATCACTTGCCCGAAAGGGCAATCATCACTACGGAAAATTGTTGTACAATTTTCCTGCTTGAAACAATATGAAAAAACCTGCCCGTTCGGGCAGGTTTTTTGCATATTTCTTCAATGCCTATGTTTTTGAGATAGTTGAATGTTCCGCACACCCTATTAAATGCGCCTAATTTATTTTATCCCCACCATCTGTCCCAATTCTCAACGGCTCTTTTATGCAGTTTTGCTTTTCGTTTGGCTTCGCTTTTTTTTAAATCATAATGAGTGGATATAATCAATGCCAACGGGCAACAGAATATCCACAAAAGCGCACCAGGCATGTGCATCATAGGATTATCATCCTTGTTTTTCATTTCGTCCTCCTTAAATATTTGCCAAAATCGTCTCGTGTTCGTTTTTATTAATTCTCGCGATCTAATGTACGTAAATTTCTCATTTTCTTTCCTCGTGAATTTTATTTTGAATTTTCATTCTCATACTGCTTAAGCGCGGCCCTCAGGTCGTTTTTGACCTCGTCGGCAAGGGTTCCCGGGGAGATGACCTTGACGCAGGGGCCGTACTGGACTGCCCAGAGGCGCATTGCCTGCAGGTTTACCTCCACGCGCGCCGTTACCTCGTCCTCGGTTTCATCGGAGAATTTTACGTCGGTGCCGAACCAGTCTATCACGTCGTTCAGGATATGTTTTTTCATCCTGAACCTGACCTGCTTGCTCTCGCCGGAAAACATATAGAGGTGTTCCGCCATGTGCTTCGGCAGGTTGATGCCGTTTTCAAGGCCTTCCACCGTTTTCGCGTCGCGCATTCTCTCGTCGGTCGGTTTTATTTCGGTTATGCGGTCCAACCGGTAGTGGCTGACGTCGTCGTGGGGGTCGGTATTGCAAATCAGATAATACCGTCCGTTGACTGCCGCTATCTGATACGGGCTTACGGTATACAGTTTCTTGTTTCCGTCTTCCGCAAGCTTCGGGTGGAGTTTTTTATCAAGCCCGAAGGAATTATAAAAGAAGGTAACCTTACGGTTATGGCTTATAGCCGTATCGAGCGTATCTATCGTATAAAACAGCTGCTGGTTTCTCGGATTGCTCTCGGGTGTCGTCAGGATATTTTTTACGCGCGAGCGGAAATATTTATTCGACAGCCCCTCGATTTTCTTAATGAGTTCCTTGCTCTGACTGAACGGAATATTCTTGAAAAACATAATACTGTCGATAAGCAGGCTGAGCTCGCTGTCGGTGAAATCGCGCACGAGATAGAAATCCGACCATATATAACTTTCCTCAAGCTCGCCCGACGCGCGGTTGGGGACCATACGCACAGACTCGCTGTACTCGATGTCGTAGCCGCATTCCATAAGGTTTAAGATATTCCGCTTTACCGTCTTGCGTTCAACCGTCATATCGTATTCGTTCTGCAGAATTTCGACGATATCCCTCTGGCTTAATCTGTGGTCCTCGTCGCTGTAGCGGCGAAGAATATCCAGGATATTCATTATAATCAGTTTTTTCACGGGAGCAGGCATGGCGCACCGCCTTTCCGAAATTTATTTTTTGTTCCGATTATATATTACACCGCCTGATGAGACAAAAATGTCTCATAGGTGGGATTTTTTCGTCTTATGCGTTTAATATCCTTTGCGACGAGCAGGCCTTTTTTCAGAAGCTCCTTTGCGATTGCCTCGAAAAAGCCGTCGTTTTCGGAAATTATCCTTTCCGCGCGGCTATAGCATTCCTCCACCTTATCGGCGGCAATCTGCTCCATGCGGGAAAGCATTTCAGCCGACGCGTCGTAATGCGCCTGCTTAAAGAAGAAGCCGAAGGCGGCATTGTCCGAAATAAGTCTTGAAATATCGTATCTCGCGCTGATTAAATCGCGTTCGGCGCCGATATCTTTAATTCCGAATTTGTGTTTTGTTCCGGCAAGTCCGCCCATTGAGCGTGTTATTTTGTCGATTACGTCGCCAACCTCGGTTATTTTTCCGGATACGTCAGATACATAAGACGTAACGCCGGAAGCGCTTCCGTTATTGTCAAAAATGCATATTGCCGACACGCTGCCGGGGCAGATTATCTCCGACACGAGGGCGTGTCCCGCTTCGTGATACGCGGCAAGCTGAGCGTCTCTTGTTTTTGCGCCTTGAATAATGCTGTCGGGCGAAACGCTGTAGGCAATATCCATGCAGCCGAGAATAAGGTGGCGCAATGTAATTGTTTCTGAATTCTCGTATCCGGCAAGCAGTCCCGCCTTGTTTACCGCCGTTTCAAGATCCGCACAGCTGAGCCCCGCCATTATGCCCGCGACGGCTTCGGCGTCTGCTTCGGCAACAAAAGATTTGCCTTTGAGGTAGTGCCGCACGATGTTCACGGCGTCTTCGCCCGACGGGGGATTTATTTCGATATCGCGGTCGAATCTGCCCGTGCGGAGCAGCGACGACGGCATGTTTTCAAGGCTGTTCGCGGTTGCGAGCACGAAAACGTCGGACGATCTTATATTGTCAATGCACGTCTGAACGGTAACGTATTCCACGGAATTCCGGTGGTCTTCGTCGCCGTTTGCGAATTTGTCAAGGTCGTCCAAAAAGACGATTGACGGAGCCTCGCTTTCCGCCTGCTCAAACACCGTGCGGATGTATTCGATGAACTCACGCTCCGGCATGTCCTTGCGGCACACGAACGCCTTCCTGGTACTCGCTTCTATAAGGCAGGTTGCCATGAGGGTTTTTCCAACGCCCGGCTCGCCGTGCAAAAGAAGGCCCTTCGGGGCGCTCGTTCCGAGACGGGCGTATTTCTCCGTGTTTTTCAGCGCGTCCGCCGTGCGCTCAAGCTCTTTGCGGATTGGTTCGTAGCCGATGATTTTATCAAAAGGGTTTGACATTTTTAACACCTCGCAAGTTAAAGTACTTTAATTTTACCAACCTGCGCGGGACATTTTTGTCCCATCGGTATATGCCAAACAAAAACCGCTGTCTTAAATAAAGCGTAAGCCGGCGGTTTTGAAAAATCGGTGAAAAAATAGTTACGAATCGAAAAACCGTCTGCCGTCGGGGGTTTCGGGACGGTCTGCCTTCGGATACTCGAAAATCTGCGGATTATCAGCGTTTTTTTCGAGATATGAGACGAATTCCGACGCATAATACTTTGCCATCGCAAGATTATGCATAAGGTAGTGTCCGCAGCTTTCGGGAGTCGCTCCGGGAACGTCGGCAGCGTCGTTTACCGACTTGAAAGCGGAAAGAACGAGCCCGAAAATCTCTTTCGGGGCGCGGTTGTTCTTCATAATGAGATAAAAGCCCGTAAGGCAGCCCATGGGGCCCCAATAGATGATTTCGTCCTTCCATGCGGGGTCGTTTCGCAAGGCCGTCGCGACGATATGTTCAAGGGAATGCATTGCGGCGGTATCTATTACCGGCTCTTTGTTCGGCCTTTTGAGCCGTATATCGTAGGTCGTTACGGCGTTTCCGCCCACGTCGTCGGTTCTGCTTACGAAAATGCCCGGGACGATGCGCGTGTGGTCAACCGAAAAGCTTTGTATCAATTTCATCTCCACATCTCCTTTTCTTATATTATAACGGAAATTTAGAGGTTTGGCAACAGAAAATCAGGGCGGAAGAAAAGTTTGGATAAAAATGAAATCTTTTGCCTTTCGGCAAAAGGTGAAATCAA
>JAGADB010000115.1 GCA_017613815.1 Clostridia bacterium
CGAGTAAGTAGTATCTCGTTCTCTGATAGTTGCTCAAAAAAAGATTTTTGCAGAGTCCGAGCCCCAAAAGCGCCTTTACCTCCGCGCACTCCTCTATCGTGTCGACGGGCGCGTGGTCAACTCTCAAAAAGCGCACTCCCGCTTTTTCGAGAAAGTCGTACGCATCGTTTTCCTTGTCAATTCTCGTGCTTTTTTCGGGTCTTCCTTCGTAAACCGTGTAATCCGTTATTACTCCCATATTTTCTTACCACCGGTCATTTCAAATTCATTTTTTCGGATAAAAACTTGTTTTTTCTCACGGCGAACAGCAAAATTGCATATATCACCGTGCCGCCGATGCCCTGAAAGATATTTCCGGGAACGCCCGCAAGCGCGCCCGCAAAGCCGTATCCGAGCAGCAGCGCTTCGTATACGAAGTATCCCGCAATCATTACCGTTTCCGACGCAAGTCCCGAAGCGAACGCGCAAAGTATTATTCCCGCGCTCTTTTTCGGGTCGGATTTTTTGAAAATCATTCCGGCGATAAACGCCATTATAAATTTAATTATAAACGTCGCCGGCACGTACCTTGCGTAGCCGAGAAACACGTCTGCAAGCGAAGCGCCGATGCCGGCGGCAAAGCCGCCGTAAACGCTTCCGAGAAGCGACGCGCCGAGGAGCACTATTCCGTCTCCCGCGTTTATGTAACCGTTTGTCGCGGGAATGGGTATTTCTATTATCATCACCGCAACGCAGGTAAGCGACGCGAAAAGCGCGGCGTTTACGAATTTTCTGATTTTATTTTTGTTATCCATTGTTTTTTAAATATTCGTCTATCGCTTCGGCGGCGTTTTTGCCCGCGCCCATCGCAAGAATTACGGTTGCGGCGCCGGTTACGGCGTCTCCGCCCGCGTAAATTCCTTTTCTCGACGTAAGTCCCGTGTTTTCGTCCGCGATAATGCCGCCCCATTTCTGAGTTTCAAGCCCCTTGGTCGTCGATTTGATAAGGGGATTGGGAGAGGTTCCGAGCGCCATGATAACGCAGTCGGCGTCGATTATAAAGTCGCTGCCCTCTTTTACGACGGGTCTTCTTCTGCCCGATTCGTCGGGCTCGCCGAGTTCCATTTCAACGCATTTTATGCTCTTTACAAATCCGTTTTCGTCTCCGTAAATCTCGACGGGATTGTTGAGCGTCTTGAAAATTATGCCTTCTTCTATTGCATGCTCGACTTCCTCTTTTCTTGCGGGAAGCTCTTCCATGCTTCTTCTGTAAACTATGTAAACCTCCGAGCCGAGACGCTTTGCGCACCTTGCGGCGTCCATAGCCACGTTTCCGCCGCCGACGACAACCGTCTTTTTAGCGTGCATTACGGGCGTGTCGCTGCCGTCTTTGTACGCTTTCATAAGGTTTATTCTCGTCAGAAACTCGTTTGCCGAAAGCACGCCTTTCAGGTTTTCGCCGGGTATGTTCATAAACTTCGGAAGTCCCGCGCCCGAGCCGATAAATACCGCTTCAAAGCCGTAATCTCCGACGAGCTCGTCTATCGACAAGGTCTTTCCGATAATCATATTCGTCTTTATATCTACGCCGAGGTCCCGAAGTCCGTCAATTTCCTTTTTCACTATCGCTTTGGGAAGACGGAATTCCGGAATTCCGTACACAAGCACGCCGCCCGGCGTGTGAAGCGCCTCGAAAACGGTAACTTCATAGCCCTTTTTCGCAAGGTCTCCCGCACACGTAAGTCCCGAAGGGCCCGAGCCGATGACTGCGACTTTGTGCCCGTTTGACAAGGGCTTCTGCGGCTTTTCAGCGCAGTTTCCGTTGTGATAGTCAGCAACGAAGCGTTCAAGCCTGCCTATTGCGACGGGCTCGCCCTTTATTCCTCTTACGCACTTGCCCTCGCACTGCGTTTCCTGCGGGCATACGCGTCCGCATACGGCGGGAAGGCTCGAGGAAGCGCTTATTATCTTGTACGCCTCTTCAAATTCGCCTTTTGCGACCTTTTCTATAAATTCGGGTATTCTTATCTTAACGGGACAGCCGCCTACGCAGGGGTGGTTTTTGCAGTTCAAGCACCTCTGCGCCTCGTCGAGCGCCTGCTCCTTTGTGTAACCGAGCGCAACCTCGTCGAAGTTTCCGTTTCTTATTTCGGGCTTCTGAGACGGCATCGGATTCTTTTTCAATGACATATTCGGCATAATTCTACCTCTGTTTATCTAAAAATGATTTCAAAACTTACTGCTTTGCCTGCTTTTTGAAGAGATTGCAGGTCTTTTCGTGCATTTCCCTCTCAAACGGCTTGTAAATCGTGCTTCTCGCCATGGCTTCGTCAAAATCTATTTCGTGTCCGTCGAATTCGGGACCGTCAACGCACGCAAACACCGTCTTTCCGCCGACGGTAAGTCTGCAGCCGCCGCACATGCCCGTTCCGTCTATCATTATCGGGTTCATGGAAGCGACGGTTTTTACGCCGTATTCCTTGGTGAGTTTACATACGAATTTCATCATAATCAGCGGACCTATCGTTATGACTTCGTCGTATTTTTCTCCGCTGTCGAGCAGTTTTTTGAGCGCGTCGGTAACGAGCCCCTTTTCGCCGCACGAGCCGTCGTCGCTCATTAAGATATATTTGTCGCTGACTTTTTTGAACTCGCTTTCAAGAATTACGAG
>JAGADB010000116.1 GCA_017613815.1 Clostridia bacterium
AGTTTTACGGCAAGGAAGTTTTCTATGAAGACGCGATAAACGAGCTTTTGCCCGAAGAAATAACGTCCGCCGTTAAGGAAACGCCGTATAAGATTGCGGGAACGCCCGAAGTCGACGACGTGGATTTTGAAGCACAAGACGGCATCGACGTCAAAGTGTCGTTTGTGAGATACCCCGACGTGAAGGTCGAAAAATATAAGGAACTCGAAGTCGAAAAGGTAATAGTTAAAGCCGATAAAAGCGAGCTCGACGAGGAACTTGAAAAAACCCGCGCACGCTACGCGAGAACGGTTAAGGTAACCGACAGGGCGGCGGCGAAGGACGACACCGTCGATATAGACTACGAGGGCTTCTGCGACGGAAAAGCGTTTGACGGCGGAAAGGCAGAGGGACATAAGCTCAAACTCGGCTCCAACACCTTCATTCCCGGCTTTGAAGACCAGATTATAGGAAAGAATATCGGCGAAAGCTTCGACGTAAACGTAACATTCCCGAAGGAATACCACGCATCCGAACTTGCGGGCAAGGAAGCCGTATTCAAGTGCAAACTCAACGGAATAGAATTTGAGGAGCTTCCCGAACTCGACGATGAATTCGCAAAAGACGCGTCGGAATTTGATACCCTCGATGAATATAAGAAAGATATAAAGGCTAAAATACAACAGAGACACGACGCGGAAGCCGAGGTAAGATTTGCCGAGGAACTCACGAAAAAACTTACCGATAACGTAAAAGCCGATATCCCCGACGTGCTGATAGAAAAGGAAAAGGATAACCTGCTGAGAGAGTACGATTACCAGCTCAGAAGCCAGGGACTCAGCCTTGACGTGCTTATGAAATATACCGGCATGAAGCTTGAGGACATAAGGGCGAGATACGCCGACATGGCGCTTATAAACGTCAAGAAGCAGCTCGCGCTCGACGAAATCGTAAAGCTTGAAAAGATTGAAGCAAGCGACAAGGAAGTCGAGGATAAGTACGGGGAGATGGCAAAGGAATTCGGCATGAAGGTCGAAGACGTAAAGTCGAGAATAACCGCCGAAGACCTCGCATACGACGTACAGAGCATAAAGGCGTTCGAACTCGTAAAGAACAGCGCCAAGGTTGACGAAAAGAAGGTTACGCTTAAGGAATTTGAAGAAATGAATTCCCAGACAAAGTCGGAAAAAGCGGAAAAAGAAAAGAAAGAGCCGGCAAAGGCAAAGAAGGAAACCGCAAAAGAGCCGAAGGAAGCGAAAGAGCCGAAGGAACCCGCAAAGGAAAAGAAAACGGCTTCAAAAGCGAAAAAAGAGGAAGTAAAAGAAGAAAAGACAGCCAAACCCGCAAAGAAAACCACAAAAAAGGCGGAATAATAAATCAAGAGTGAACTCTCTGCACCCGTAAGCCGCCTAAAAAGGCGGCTTACGGCGGTAATGCGGAAAAACGCAAAAAAAGGCGAAAAAAGTGCGTTACGGGAAGGAATGAAACGATATGGCACTCGTACCGATGGTAGTAGAACAGACAAATCACGGCGAAAGGTCTTTTGATATTTATTCAAGACTTTTGAACGACAGAATAGTATTTTTGGGAGACGAAATAAACGACACCACGGCGTCGCTCGTGGTAGCGCAGCTCCTCTATCTCGAAGCGCAGGATCCCGACAAGGATATATCGCTCTATATAAACAGCCCCGGCGGCTCCATAACGTCGGGAATGGCGATATACGACACTATGAATTATATCAAATGCGACGTATCCACGGTCTGCGTGGGTATGGCGGCAAGCATGGGCGCGTTTCTGCTCTCGTCGGGAGCGAAAGGCAAACGCTTTGCGCTTCCCAACAGCGAAATCATGATACATCAGCCGCTCGGCGGAATGCAGGGACAGGCGACGGACATCAAAATTCACGCCGACAGAATTATTCAGATAAAGAATAAGCTCAATAAGATACTTTCCGAGCAGACGGGAAAACCTTTGAAGGTAATCGAGAGGGACACCGACAGAGATAACTTCATGACGGCCGAACAGGCATGCGAATACGGTCTTGTGGATAAGGTAATATTCAGAAAAGACTGATAAAAGAGGAGCAAACAATGCCGAATAACAACGGAACGGATAAAAAAAGAATCTGTGCGTTTTGCAAAAAAGAGGAAAAAGACGTCGGACGCCTCATTTTAGGCCCCGACGGAGTAAATATATGCTCGTCGTGCATAGCGGTCTGCGCCGATATTCTTGAAAGTCTTGAAGAGGACGAGAGAAATAAAAGCGAGAGCGATACCCTTACGCTTTCAAACCTTCCCAAACCGTCGGAAATGAAGGAAATGCTCGACAGATACGTCATAGGGCAGGATAAGGCGAATGTAACGCTGTCCGTCGCGGTTTATAACCACTATAAGAGAATTCTTCAGAAAAACGACGATAACGACGTTGAGATACAAAAGAGCAACGTGCTCTTAGTCGGACCGACGGGCGTCGGAAAGACCATGCTTGCTCAAACCCTTGCAAAGCTTTTAAAGGTGCCGTTTGCAATAGCCGACGCAACGACGCTCACCGAAGCGGGCTACGTCGGAGAAGACGTCGAAAATATCTTGCTGCGGCTTATTCAGGCGGCGGACTACGATATCGCGCTTGCCGAAAAGGGAATAATCTATATCGACGAGATAGATAAGATATCCAGAAAAAGCGAAAACCGCTCGATAACGAGAGACGTTTCGGGAGAGGGCGTTCAGCAGGCGCTGCTGAAAATCCTTGAGGGAACGGTCTCCAACGTGCCGCCCCAGGGAGGCAGAAAGCATCCGAACCAGGAATTTATTCAGATAAATACCGAAAATATCCTGTTTATCTGCGGAGGCGCGTTTGACGGAATAGAGGAAATCATCAAAAACAGAACCGGAAAGCAGGGACTCGGCTTCGGCGCGGATATAAAGACGAAGGCCGAAAAGAGAAAGAGCGATATCTTAAATCAGATAGAGTCGCACGACCTCGTAAAATACGGCCTTATACCCGAACTCGTCGGCAGAATTCCGCTTATAACGACGCTTTCCCCGCTTGACACCGACGCGCTCGTGAGAATTCTCACCGAGCCGAAAAACGCGCTGACAAAGCAGTATAAAAAGCTTTTCGCGATGGAGAATACCGAGCTTGAATTCGAGCCGGAGGCGCTCAAAGCGATAGCGAACCTTGCCGAAAAGAGAAACACCGGCGCAAGAGGCCTTCGTGCCATAACGGAGGAGGTTATGACGGAAATAATGTTTGACCTTCCCGACGACAAAAAGGTAAAGAAGATAGTAATCACAAAGGACGCCGTCGAGAAAAAAGGCGCAATAAAGAGGATTTATAAGTAAAACTCAAAGAAAACGGAAGAAAAAGGAGGCGGAAAAGCGTGAAAATCACGGATAAAATCAAAATTTATTACCATAAACCCGCGATAAGAAAGATAAGCGCGTCGACAAACGAAGAAAAAAACGCGGAATATAATCTTTTGCGGATAAAGAAAGAATATTCGGGCGATTTTCTGCCGGGAAACGAGCAGAGATTAAGCGAAAACAAGGCTTTTTCGCCGAAAAAAGCCGAAAAAACGCCGTTTGACGTCGTAAAGGAAAAGATATTCAACTGCAGCGCAAAAACCCTGCAGACGTTCGGCCTTACGGGCAAATACGACGGTTTCAAATACATATGCAACGCGGTCGAAAAGATACTGACAAACGAAAAGAAGCCGCATTTCCAGAGCATATATTCCCAGATAGCAAAAGAGCAGAACGTGAGCAACTTCTGCGTCGAGAGGGATATAAGATACGCGATAAAAAGAATGGTAAATCCGGAAAAACGCATGAAACTCACGTCGGTTTTCGGGGATTTTGCGCGTAACGGCAAATTTTCAAACAGCAGATTTTTGACCATGCTTGCGGCGGACATATTCGAAAAACTGTTTTTGCTCGAGAGCGTAAGAATAATAAAGGAGACGTAATATAAAACGCTTAACGGAAATTTAATTGTTTTTTATACTGCGTTCATAAATCCGTGTTAGAATAAAAAAGAATTATAAAACTTTGGAGGAAATAAAATGAACTATTTTGCATATTTGCTTGAAGGCGAAACGGCAGCCGCGGCGGACGGAACGGCGGCAGCGGGCTCGTGGTGGACAATGCCGCTTATGCTTGCGGTTTTTGTGGGAGCGATGTACTTCTTTATGATAAGACCGCAGAAAAAGCAGGAAAAACAGATTGCGGATATGAGAAACAGCCTTATGATAGGCGATGAAGTAACGACCAACGGCGGAATTATCGGAAGAGTCGTTCACATAAAAGACGATATAGTAACGCTTGAAACCGGCGCCGACAGAGTAAAGATAAAGGTGCGCAAATGGGCGATAGCGACGGTTGACAAGAAGATAGACGCAAAGCCCGACGTTCCGAAGGGCGGATATAAGATTACGGGCGTAAAGAAAGCCGAAGACAAACCCGAACTCAAATAATTTTCAAAGAAAACTGCCGCTGATACGGCAGTTTTTTGTTTTCTTATACAATAATGAAAAAAACGGGAACTTATTTTGCATAAGCTCCGTCATATTATTAAAATTTGATAAAATTTGGAAAAACGAGGTGTAAAAAATGAAAAAAATCATATCCGTCATACTCGCAGTCATTATGGTTGCGCTGAATTTGACGACTTTTGCGGCTCCCTATTCTTCAAACGAGCCGCAGGCGGAGGAAATGGAAAAACTTATTGCAATAGTAAAGCCGAAACTCGATATTCCCGAAATATGCTCGGAATTCGACTGGTACTATAATTCGGGCTCCTATTACAGAAACAGCACGTGGAACTTCACGTGGTACGACGACGATTATACCGCGTACTACAGTGTTACCTGCGACAGCGAAGGCAATATTTTAAACTATTATTACAATAACTGGAACAGCTGGGACGAAGAGCCCAAGAGCAGGCTTCCCGCTTACACAAAGAGCGAACTGAAAACAAAAGCCGACGAATACTTCAAGAAACTGCGTCCCGACGCGTTTTCTCATATGCAGCTCACAAACTCTTATTCCGAAATCTATTCGAGAAACTTCGTTTACGAATATACACGTTTTGAAGACGGAGTAGAAGTTCCCGAGGAGACGGCGCGCGTATCGGTTGACTATTCGGACGGCGAGCTCGTCAACTTTTCGATTAACTTTAACCGCAGCGTGTCTTTCGGAAAGAAGGACAACACGGGACTCGAAAAGGCAAAGGAACTCATAAAAGGCGAGCAGAAAATGAAGCTTTACTACCGCACGAAACGCGACTACGAGAGCGGAGAAGTAAAGGCGTACCTCGTATATTCCCCCGAAATCGGATATATTTCGGTAAACGCCGAGACAGGTGAAATCTGCCTTGAAAGAAATACGTGGAACGTGCAGACCGAGCCGCGCGATTCGGGCAAATATATGTCAGAAAACGCGTCAATGGACATGGACCTTGCCGAAAGCGAAGGTGCGGGCGAGTATAAGCTCACCGAGGAGGAAAGGGCGCAGGTCGACCTGCTCGACAGTTTAATTTCCAAAGAAGAAGCAATTCAGGCGGTAAAGGGTAATAAATACCTCTATATCAACGAGGACGCGACGGCGGTCGACGCATACCTCACGAAATATAATTCCTATTACTATTACAGAAATGCCGGAGACGAAGAGGATAATTACGTATGGAGAGTAAACTTCTCCGCGCCGTACAGAAACGATAACTACGAGGAAATGGAAAAAACGGGCTTTTTCTCGCCGTATATGAACGCCACGGTCGACGCAAAAACCGGCGCGATAATAAGCTTCTACTCAAACGTTCCTTATTATAAGTATTACGTAAACGATTACAGAAAAATCGCAATTCCCTCCCTCAAATACGACGAAGACTCCGCAAGAGCGGTGTTCGAGGAGTTCCTTGACGAAACGATACCCGACAAATTCGGCCTCTCGAGATTTACGGGCGGCTACGACGGCGTCGTAATCGACTATAAGAACCCCGATAAATACGAGGACCCGGTTTACAGAACAAAGAGCCTGCATTACGTAAGAGTGAACGAGGGAATAGACTACGACTACAACAGCATTTCCGGCACGATGGACCTCGTAACAGGCAAAATAACGAGCTTCTCCTATAACTGGTACGACAACGTGGAATTCGAGTCCCCGAAGGACGCGATTTCACCCGAGGAGGCGCTCGACGTGCTTCTTAATGACGAAGGCTTCGGACTCAACTACGAAATCAACAGCAACTATACCTATAACCAGTATCTCATAGATATGGAAGAAAAGGAAAACTATAATATCGACGAACTTTACGAGACAGAGCAGTATTCAAGACTCGTATATTCCGGCTATAACTACTATTCCACCGACGTTGCGGCGCTTA
>JAGADB010000117.1 GCA_017613815.1 Clostridia bacterium
ACGAAACTCCTGCAGAGGATAAAAAGACTGAGGAAGCTTATGCAGAAGCCAAAAAACCCGAGGAATCAGAAAAAGAAGAGCCTCCAACAGACGAAGCTGAACCGGAAGAAAAGCCTTCTTCTGAGGAAATTCCAGAGGAACCCATAACCAATACCTGCACCATATCAATTACCTGCAGGGAAATTCTGGATAATATGGAAAAGCTTGACAGCTCGAAGAGTTTTTCAATTCCCGACGACGGGATAATTCTGGGAATAACAGAAATTGAGTTTGAGGGAAAGGCTTCGGCATTCGACATACTTCAAAAGGCCGTCAAAGAAAACGGCATACACATGGAGTTTTCAAAAACTCCCGGAACCAACTCAGTTTACATTGAAGGAATCGCAAATATATATGAATTTGACTGCGGAGAGCTTTCCGGCTGGATGTACAAGGTGAACGGCGTTTTTCCGAATTACGGATGTTCGCAGTACTTACTTCAAGACGGCGACGTAATAGAATGGGTTTACACCTGCGACCTCGGAAAAGACGTCGGCGGAGATTATTCCGCAAGAAACGGTATGAAAAATGAAGACGAGTGAGTTCAAAAGATATCATCCTTTGGTAAATTTCATATATTTTACCGCGGCGTTCGTGTTTACGTGTCTGTTTTTACACCCCGTGGCGCTTTTGATTTCGCTTTTTACGGCGTTCTGCTTCTTTATTATGCTGAAAAGCGCGTCGTCGGTCAGAAAAACGCTTTTGTTTCTTTTCCCGATGCTCATTTTAACCTCGCTCATCAATCCCGCGTTCAACCACAGGGGAAAAACCATTCTTTTATACCTTCCGAGCGGAAATCCGCTCACGTTTGAGTCGGTTTACTTCGGGCTGATTTATGCGGCGATGATTATAAGCGTCATTTTATTCTTTTCCTGCTTCGGTGAAATAATTACGAGCGACAAGTTCATTTATCTTTTCGGAAGGGTGTTTCCCTCCCTGTCGCTTGCGATTTCCATGGTGCTTTCCTTTGTGCCGAAGTTCGTTTCCCGCTTCAAAGAGGTATCTTCCATGAGAAAATGCCTCGGAAAAAGCGTTTCTGAAAAGGGTATTTCAAAGAAATTCAAAAACGCGCTTGCGATACTGTCCGTCATTGTTTCGTGGAGTCTGGAAAGCGCGATAGACACCGCCGACTCGATGAAATCGCGCGGTTACGGCTTTGCGGGAAGAACGGCGTTTTCAATATACAAGTTTTCAAAAAGGGATTTATTTGCGCTTTTATACGTTTTACTGCTTTCGGCATACGTTATTGTCGGCGCGGTCAACGGAATAATGGATTTTTCCTGCTTTCCCGAAATAAAGATAGCGGAATTTTCGTTTTATTCCTTTACCGTTTTCGCGTGTTATTTTGCGCTGCTTGCGATGCCTGTATTCATTGAACTGCGGGAGGTGAAAAGATGGAACTCTATAAAATCGAATCTTTGAGTTTTTCCTATCCCACCGGTAAAGACGGGGCGATAAAAAACGTAAATCTTTCAATTAACAAGGGAGATTTTATCACGGTCTGCGGAAAATCCGGCTGCGGCAAGACCACGCTTTTGAGAATGCTGAAAAAGCCGGTTTCGCCTTACGGAAACGCAAGCGGAAGTATATTTTACAAGGGAAAGAACATAGAAGACGTAAGCGAAAAAGAGCAGATTTGCGAAATCGGGTTCGTAATGCAGGACCCCGAAAATCAGGTGGCGACCGACAAGGTTTGGCACGAGCTCGCCTTCGGGCTTGAGAGCCTCGGTTATTCCAACTGGGAAATAAGGTCCAGGGTTTCCGAAACGGCGTCGTTTTTCGGAATTGAAAACTTATTTTACAAAAAGACGTCGGAGCTTTCGGGCGGGGAAAAGCAGCTTTTATGCCTTGCTTCCGTTATGGTGATGCGCCCTGAGGTTATAATTCTCGACGAGCCGACAAGCAGGCTCGACCCGATTGCCGCCTACGAATTTCTGCACACCTTAAAAAAGATAAACGACGAGCTCGGAACGACGGTCGTTCTCTCGGAACAGCGGCTTGACGAGGCGTTTGCGCTTTCAAACAGGGTTATCGTGATGGAAAAAGGAGAAATTATTGCCGACAGCACGCCGAAAGACGTCGGAAAAATTTTGAGCGATAAAAATCACGAGATGTTTTTCGCGCTCCCCGTGCCGACGCGCGTATTCTGCGAGGTCTGCGGCGGAAATAGTTCTCCCGTTACAGTACGCGAGGGAAAAGAATGGCTCGAAAACTATGTTTCCGAGCGCGGTATAAATACGGATATTAATTTTCCCGACAAAGAGCCCCTTCAAAGCGAGAGCGCAATTTCGGTGAAAGGCCTTTATTTCAGGTACGAAAAGGGCGCTCCCGACGTTATAAAGGGACTAGAGCTTGATATTAAAAAGGGTGAATTCTTCTCGATTCTCGGCGGCAACGGAAGCGGAAAAACCACAGCGTTATCCCTTATTTCCGGGCTTAACAAGGCGCAGAGAGGCGATATTTTCATAAACGGCAGAAAAATTTCGGATATTCCCGATTTATACGGCGGCATGCTCGGCGTTCTGCCGCAAAATCCGCAGAGTCTTTTTGCAAAAAAGACTGTATATCTCGATTTATTCGACGTTACAGACGCGTCTTTGTCAAAAGATGAGCGAAACAAAAAAGTGTCGGAAACCGCCGCTTTATGCGGTATAAGCTCGCTTCTTTCCCGTCATCCGTTCGACTTATCGGGCGGAGAAATACAGCGTGCGGCGCTTGCCATGGTGCTGTTGAGAAATCCCGATATAATTCTTCTCGACGAGCCGACGAAGGGCATGGACGCGCATTTCAAGGCGATTTTCGGAAGTATTCTCGGAAATCTCAAAAAGGACGGGAAAACCATTCTCACGGTGTCGCACGACGTCGAATTCTGCGCGGAATATTCCGACAGGTGCGCTTTATTCTTTGACGGAAGCGTTACCGCCACTCAGACTCCGAGAAAGTTCTTCTCTTCAAACAGTTTTTATACGACGGGCGCGAACCGCATGGCAAAGGGCGTTTTCCCGACGGCTATCCTTGCGCGCGACGTAATTTCCGCGCTCGGAAAGGAAGAACGGCCTTTTTCGCCCGACTACACCGATGATGAAAACTCCGGTTGCGGAGTTTTTGAGGAAAAAAGCGAAAAACCCACGGCGAAAAGGATAATCGCGGGAATTTCGATGTTTATATTATGCGCGATTTGCTGCGCAATTCAGTTTTTGCGCTTTATTACGCTCGACACCATGGGGTACGTGGTGTTTGAAATTCTTGCCATATTCTTTGCGGCTTTAGGTATTGCCTGCTTTCTGCCGCAAAAGGATTTGACGCCGTCGGGCGCGTTTGAAATACGCGAAAAAAGCGCATTTTCAATGCGGTCAGCCGTTTCGGCTATCTTTATCCTCATTGCCATACCGCTGACTATTTTTTCGGGAATATACTGTTTCGGGGACAGAAAATACTATTTTATCAGTTTACTCATCATTTTCGAGACGCTTCTCCCCTTCTTTCTCGTATTCGAGCACAGAATGCCGAAAGCGCGGGAAATCGTTATTATAAGCGCGCTTTCCGCCATAGCGGTTGCGGGCAGAATAGCGTTTTTCATGCTTCCCGAATTCAAGCCGGTGGCGTCAATCGTCATCATTTCGGGAATCTGCTTCGGCGCGGAAGCGGGCTTTATGGTGGGCGCGCTCTCGGCGTTCGTTTCAAACTACTTTTTCGGGCAGGGGCCGTGGACTCCGTGGCAGATGTTTGCGTTCGGAATTATCGGTTTTCTTGCGGGACTGTTATTCAGAAAAGGTGTTTTTCGCAAAACCCGCGTCTCGCTTACGGTTTTCGGCTTTTTATCGGCGCTCGTGATATACGGCGGTATAATGAACGTCGCGGCGCTTCTTATGATGACCGACGAGCCGGGGCCCGGCATGATACAGGCGTCGTTTGCCGCGGGGCTTCCCGTAGATTTCATACACGCCCTCTCGACCGCGTTTTTCCTTTGGTTCTTATCCGAGCCCATGATTGAAA
>JAGADB010000118.1 GCA_017613815.1 Clostridia bacterium
CCAGTCTCCTTTACTTTAATTTCCGCATTCTATGCTTATACTGTTGAACAGTCCGAGAACGTCGTTAATATTAAGCGCCTTCTTTTCCTCTCCTTCTTTGTCAAGGACTATCTTTCCTTCGTGCATCATGACTATTCTGTCGCCGTATTCGAGCGCGTACCTCAGATTGTGCGTTACCATGAGCGTCGTAATGCCCTTTTCCTTTACTATTCTGTCGGTAAAGGTCATGATGTTTTCGCTCGTTTTGGGGTCGAGCGCCGCTGTGTGCTCGTCGAGCACCAGAAACTTGTTGTCCGACATGTTCGCGATGACAAGGGCAAGCGCCTGCCTCTGACCGCCCGAAAGCGAGCCGACCTTGACGTTCATCCTGTTTTCAAGCCCCATTCCGCACTCACTCACGAGCTCCTTGTAATAATCTATGCGCTTTCTGTTGACCGCCGGCGTAAAGCCGTAATGCTTTCCCTTGTTGTCCGCAAGCGCCATGTTCTCGACAATGGTAAGATCGGGACACGTGCCGTTCTGCGGGTTCTGATGAACTCTGCCTATATACATGCTTCTCTTATATTCAGGCACCGACGTAAAATCGCTGCCGTCAAAGAGTATTTTCCCGCTGTCCGGCGCAATCGAGCCGCACACAAGGTTTAAAAGCGTCGTTTTTCCCGAGCCGTTTGAGCCTATTATCGACACGAACGAGCCGTCTTTTACGTTAAAACTGAAGTCCTCAAAAAGTTTTACCACGTCGACTCTTCCGACGAAGCTTTTATATACGTTTTGCAATTCAATCATTTTCGGCACCTCTCTTCTTTTTGAGTTTGCCGCTCAAAATCAGCGCCGCCGTAAACAGAGCCGCCATAATGATTTTGTTGTATACCGTCGGAACGCCCATAAGCGCCGCAATGCCGAGGCTTGCCTGGTAAATGATCGAGCCGAAGATGACCATGGTCGTCGGCTTCATGAATTTCACCTTTCCGAACACCGAAAGTCCGATAATCAGCGACGCAAGGCCGATTACCACCATTCCTATGCCGATGCCCTGGTTTACGTTGCCGCGGCTCTGCACTATAAGCGCGCCGGATACCGCCGCGTATGCGTTTCCTATCGCAAGTCCCAGAATTTTGCTGTTTCCTTGGTTTTTTGCAAGCATGGTAACGTAGTTCGGGTTATCCCCCGCCGCCCTGAGAAGAAGCCCGCATTTCGTCTTTAAGAAAACGTCGGTTATTATCTTGAAAATGAGCGCCATTGCAAAGAAAACAAATAGTTTTTTAAGGTTGAAGCCGTAAAAATCCGACGGCAATGCAGTTGCCGGGAAAATTCTTGTCAGCGTCGGCACGCTTCTTCCGAGGTCTATCGTCGAAAGTCCGTCGCCCTTGAAATCTCCGCCGTTTCCGACTATCGTCGAAACGAGGTTTACCGAAATGAGCGCGGTTGAAACTAATATTCCGCAAAGAAGCGGTCTTATTTTCAGTTTTACGTGCAGTAATCCCGTTATCCCGCCGAACACAAAGCCGACGGCAAACGCCGCGATAAGCGCGATATACGGATTTACTCCCGCTTTTGCGAGCAGTCCGAACACGACGCCGCCCGAAAGCACCGTTCCCTCGACCGTGAGGTCGGGAAAATCGAGTATGGAATATGAAATGTAATATCCCATGGCGAGTATGGAATACATAAATCCGTCTTGAAGCACGACGTCAAGAGAGTTAAGTATCGGTTGCATTTCCTTTTCTCCGTTTTTTAAGTAATTATCTCTTTATACTCTTCCGCCCGCCGAAAAATTTCTTTCCCGGCGGGTAAGTTTATTTAAGGTTTATAGTTTTTCGGTTATTTGTTGGTTTCTACCGTTTCGATATCCTTGTACGCGTCGGGAAGCTGCATGCCGAACGCTTCGAGGACCTCGGTATTAACTACCGGCGTTGCGTCGGAAATCGTCTTAACGGCGGTTTCTTCGAGATTTGCGCCTTCAAGGGAAGCGGACACGATATCGCCGGTTACCCTTCCGAGAGCGACGTAGTCAATGGATACCGAAGCGAGGCATCCGTTCTTGACCTGCTCGATTTCCGAGCCGTAAACGGGGATTCCCGCTTCGTTTGCGGCGTCGAGCACAACAGAGAGGTTGTTTACGACCTTGTTGTCGGTAAAATTGTTGATGCAGTCAACCTTTGAAGCGACCATGGTTGCGGCGGACGGGATATCCGCGTCGTTCTGTATGCCCGCCGAGATAACGTTGATGCCGTATTTTTCAGCCTCTTCTTCAAGATTCTTGAGCTGAGTTATGGAATTTGCTTCGCTTGTCGTATAAACGACGCCTATCGACAAAACGTCGGGCTGGAAAGCCAATATGAGATTTAACTGCGCTTCCATATCGAGCACGTCGGAGGTGCCTGAGCAGTTAAAGCCCGGTTTATCCATACTTTTTACAAGGCCTGCCGCAACGGGATCGGATACCGCGCAGAACACTACGGGAATGTTTTTATCTTCCGCCGCCGCGAATGCCGACGTTGCCGCGGGAATCGCTATGGGAACGATTACGTCGTAATCCTGAGCCGCAAACTGTTTTGCGTAGGTTGCGCAGTCGGAGTCGGGCG